>CAJMMH010000065.1 GCA_905214365.1 uncultured bacterium | reverse complement strand
TTTCTTATTCCCCACTGAAACGCCCGCTGCCGCTGTTTCTTTTCCTGCCTCCCGGCAGGAAAAGAAACAGCGTGCTGCAGGCAGTCAAGAAAGCGAGGTATCTTTATGAAAGCGTACTACGAATGCTCCTCGGAAGAAGTTCTTTCCTCCGTCAACAGCAGCCGCACCGGCCTTTCTTCCAAGGAAGCGGCTTCCCGCCTGCAGGAACACGGGCCGAACAGCCTGAAAGAGCCGCCAAAAGCAACAACCTGGCAGCGTTTTCTGGCGCAGCTGAAGGATCCGATGCTTCTGATCCTTCTCGCCGCGGCAGGTGTATCTGCCGCTACCAGCCTGGTGAAAGGCGACGGTGTGGCCGATGTTTTCATTATTCTGATCGTTGTCCTTCTGAACGCAATTCTCGGTGTCCTTCAGGAAAGCAAAGCAGAAGCGGCAATTGAGGCGCTGCAGACAATGACGGCTGCTGTAAGCAAGGTTCTCCGCGATGACCAACAGATATCGCTTCACAGCAGCGAACTGGTTCCCGGCGATATTGTCCTGTTAGAGGCAGGCGACAGCATTCCTGCTGACGGACGCATTCTTGAAGCCGCCAGCCTGAAAATCGAAGAAGCTGCGCTGACCGGTGAAAGCGTTCCTGTCACCAAGACAGAAAAAGCTCTTTCTGCGGACGCTTCCGGAAGTATCAGTCTCGGAGACCGAAAAAATATGGCATATATGGGTTCGACGGTTGTTTACGGCCGCGGCCGCATGGTCATTACCGAAACCGGCATGAAAACTGAAATGGGCCGGATTGCGGGCGCGCTTTCCCAGACAAAGGAAGAACAGACTCCTCTCCAGCGCCGTCTGGACGAGCTTGGCCGGATTCTTTCCCGCCTTGTCCTCGGCATTTGTATTTTCATTTTCGGATTTAATCTGATTTCTGCCGGACGTTTTGATCTGGATACTGTGCTTTCTACCTTTATGACCGCCGTTTCACTTGCGGTTGCCGCAATTCCGGAGGGTCTTGCTACCGTTGTTACTGTTGTTCTTTCTATCGGCGTTACCAACATGAGTAAGCGCAATGCCGTGATCCGCCGCCTGACTGCCGTAGAAACGCTTGGATGCGCGCAGGTCATCTGCTCCGATAAAACCGGAACGCTGACCCAGAACAAAATGACAGTGACTGACTTTATCGGTGATCAGTCATTGCTTGCAAAAGCGATGGCGTTATGTAATGACGCATCCCTGAACCAGGACGGAAATGTATGCGGAGAGCCGACCGAAGCCGCGCTTGTCTCCTGGGCAGCCAGCCTTGGTCTGCGCAAACCGCAGCTGGAGCAGCAGCTTCCCCGCGTTGGAGAGGCCCCGTTTGACTCCGTCCGAAAAATGATGAGTACTGTTCACTCAATCCTGACCCATTCAGATTCAAAGGATCCTGATTTCAGGCACTCCGATCCGGAGCTTTCAAATTCAGAGTTTTCGGATCAGACGCCTTTTATCCAGTTTACCAAAGGCGCTCCGGATGAAATTCTTTCCCGCTGCACGACCTGGCTTTCTGACGGAAAGGAACTGCCGATGACGCAGCGGAAACGGGAAGAAATTCTTGCGCAAAACAAAGGAATGGCTGACCGCGCGCTCCGTGTCCTTGCCGGAGCCTGCCGCTGCTATGACCGTCTTCCTTCTGATCTTTCACCGGAATCGCTGGAACAGACTCTGTGCTTCCTTGGCCTGACTGGAATGATTGACCCGGTCCGTCCAGAAGTGAAGGCGGCAATTCAGGAATGCCGCGAAGCTGGAATCCGTCCTTTTTAATGATACGGCGACCACCGAGATACCGCAATCGCCATTGCTTCCGAACTTGGCATCATCAGCAGTCCGGATCAGGCAATTACCGGTGCGCAGCTGAATCAGATCAGCGACGAGGAGCTTGCGCAAACCATCGACCACTACGGCGTGTACGCCCGCGTGCAGCCGGAACATAAAGTCCGGATTGTCAACGCCTGGAAGAAAAAAGGCTATATTACCGCAATGACCGGTGACGGCGTCAACGACGCCCCCAGTATCAAAGCGGCTGATATCGGAATCGGCATGGGTATTACCGGCACCGATGTCACAAAAAACGTCGCTGACATGGTTCTTGCCGATGACAACTTTGCAACCATTGTCAATGCCGTTGGGGAAGGCCGCCGGATTTACGACAACATCCGCAAGGCGATTCAGTTTCTGCTTGCCTCCAACCTGAGCGAGGTTCTCGGCGTCTTCTTTTCTACCCTGCTTGGCTTTACGCTGCTGAAGCCGGTTCATCTGCTGTTTATCAACCTGATTACCGACTGCTTCCCGGCCCTCGCCCTCGGTCTTGAAAAAGCAGAACCCGGAAGCATGAAACGGCCGCCTCGAAAATCTACGGATGGTATCTTTGCTGGCGGTCTCGGATTTGATCTGATTTACCAGGGTCTTCTGATTACGGTGATCACGCTTTTGTCCTACCTTGTCGGTCACAGGATTGAAGCGGGCATCTGGGAAATTCCAAAGGGCGTTTCCCCGAACGGTATGACCATGGCATTCCTGACAATGAGCATGTGCGAAATCTTCCACAGCTTCAACATGCGCAGCCAGAGAAAAAGCATCTTTTCGCTCAGAAGCCAGAACCTTGTCCTCTGGGGCGCGATGCTCGGAAGCCTTGCGCTGACCGCGCTGATCCTGGAAGTCCCGGTCATCTCCGCCCTGTTCGGCTTTACGCCGGTCAGCCCTCTGGAATATCTAATTGCCGTTAGTCTTGCATTCCTGGTGATTCCGATTGTCGAGCTTGTGAAACTGATTCAGAGAAAGCTTCAGCGATAAGTCATTCCGGACGTTCCGGTTTTTCCTTCTCTCCTGGCTTCGGCAGCGCTTCAAGAATTTCTTTGTAGCGCCCGGTCAGCTTCTTATAATTCTCCCGCCGGTGCGGGTACAGGCAATTTGTGCAGTCCTTGACTCCGTTTTCACGGTAAACAAAATTGCCGCCGCACCGGTCGCCGAGAAGATACAGCGGACAATAACAGAACAGACAGTTGAAATTGTCCGGATCCGCGCCCGGATGGCACGGGAAATACTCGCATTCGCGATGCGAGAAAAAGGAATAATTGGTTGTTTCGGTTTTCTTTTTCATTTATTCTCCTAACCTGAAATGAGCATTGCTGTATAAGAGCTTTTCAAACATCGCTATTTCTTCATCCGAATATCCTTCTCTCTGTCCATTTATAATCCGCCAATTCACATCTTGCAGAATCAAATAAGTCCCCTGCTTCAATTGCGAATATCCGCTTGATTCATATTATAGCATTATCATATCCTCTTGTCATGCCGCGAACTCATAAAATGCCAAAAATTAATCGGAGGCTTCTCTGTTGCCGCCTGTTCCATGCATATAGAATTTCCGTTGACATTCCACCCTT
Source organism: uncultured bacterium (assembly GCA_905214365.1). Taxonomy (GTDB): domain Bacteria; phylum Bacillota; class Clostridia; order Lachnospirales; family Lachnospiraceae; genus Anthropogastromicrobium. The sequence goes on along the minus strand of CAJMMH010000065.1, from coordinate 7,694 downwards.
TCTATGCTATTATCTATTCCAATAAAACCGGTTGTCCGGCCGTGGATTTTTCGTGAGGACTTCACTTTTCGCCACACCTACAGGATTCCTTTTCCGATTCCTGCGGGTGTGTTTTTTTGCATGGAAATCCGCCTGCCTGTTTCCCCGACCGCGTTTTAACCTCATCCCGGAGCTGAAGCATCATCTTCTGCCTCCCAACGCATGTCATGTACTCTCGGAGTCTTTTCTGCACTTGCTTTTACGGCCGATTTTCCGCCAGCCGCGCTCAAATTTTATCAACGTACGCACCGCGTACGCCTCAAAAATTTGAACACATCTGACAAAAAATCTTCTCGCAAAATCAAGCACAAAAAGATTCCGAGAGCACATAAAGTGAAAAGCAGGCAGCATTCCGGAGGAGTCCGGGATGCTGCCTGCGGTTTTTCCTGGAAATCACCAAGTCAAGTGGATATTCGCAATTGAAGCAGGGGACTTCCTTGATTTGTTAAATCATTTCATCCGGCAAAAGACATTGACAAATTTTACAAATAAAGGTTTACGGAAACTGAGAAAAATGGTATGATAGCAGATAACGGGCATTTATTGAGTTAAAGTGCTGTAGTTTGCCGCGTTGGTGCGGCGGTGAAAGGAATTGATGGAACATGAAACAGCTGATGTTAGGAAATAAAGCGCTTGCGAGAGGGCTGTATGAAGCGGGCTGCAGTGTTGTCTCGAGTTATCCGGGAACTCCGAGTACGGAGATAACGGAAGAAGCGGCGAAGTTTGAAGAGATTTACTGTGAGTGGGCTCCCAATGAAAAGGTAGCGTTAGAGACTGCGTTCGGCGCGTCTCTGGCAGGGAAAAGGAGCTTCTGCGGCATGAAGCATGTCGGACTGAATGTAGCGGCCGATCCGCTGTTTACCAGTTCGTATACCGGAGTCAACGGCGGTCTTGTGATTTGTGTTGCGGATGATCCGGCGATGCATTCGTCGCAGAATGAGCAGGATTCCAGACATTACGCGATAGCAGCCAAGCTTCCGATGCTGGAGCCTGCCGATTCAGCGGAGGCGCTTTCCTTTGCGAAAGAAGCGTATGAAATTTCAGAACAGTTTGATACGCCGGTCATCCTGCGGATGTGTACAAGAATTGCGCATTCCCAGAGCATTGTGGATACCGCGGAACGCGTCTGTCCTCCGACGAAGCCATATGAAAAAAACATTGCGAAATATGTAATGACTCCGGCCAATGCCATCCGCCGCCATCCATTTGTCGAGGAGCGAACGGCACGTCTTGCCGCGTTTGCACAGACGAGTTCGATCAACCGTGTCGAGCCGGGCAGCGAGCCGATTGGTATCATTGCTTCCGCAGCCTCATATCAGTATGTGAAGGAGCTGTTTGGCGATCAGGTCAGCATCCTGAAGCTTGGCATGGTCAATCCGCTTCCGGAAAAACTGATCCGTGACTTTGCGGCCGGTGTAAAGCTTCTGATTGTTGTGGAAGAGCTTGATCCTGTGATTGAAACGTATTGCAAAAGCCTTGGTCTGGAGACGGCGGTTCACGGAAAGGATGTGCTCCCGGTTACCGGAGAGTTTTCCCAGAATCTTCTTGCCGAAAAACTTGGGGCGGCATTTCCGGAGATTGCCGCGCTGCTTGAACCGGCGGCCGAAGGAAAGAAGCTGGAAGACGCGATTCCGGGCCGTCCGCCTGTGATGTGTGCGGGATGTCCGCACCGCGGTCTGTTTTTTACGCTGTCAAAGAATCGCTGCACAGTCCTTGGCGATATCGGCTGCTATACGCTCGGTGCGGCAGCTCCGCTGTCAGCTATGGATATGACGCTCTGCATGGGCGCGTCGGTCAGCTCGATTCATGGCTTCAACAAGGCGCTTGGGGCGGAAAGCGAGAAAAAGACGGTGGCTGTTATCGGTGATTCGACCTTTATGCATTCCGGTATGACCGGACTGGCGAATATTGCGTATAACCAAAGCAATTCCACGGTTATTATTCTTGATAACTCGATTACCGGCATGACCGGCCATCAGCAGAATCCAACGACCGGTTATAACATCAAGGGCGATCCGGCCGGGAAGATTGATCTGGAAAGTCTGTGCCGTGCAATGGGAATCCGCCGGGTTGTCGTTGTGGATCCGTATGATCTGGCAGCCTGTGACCGCGCGGTAAAGGATGAGCTGGCGGCAGAGGAGCCGTCGGTCATCATCAGTCGCCGTCCATGTGCGCTGTTAAAGTATGTAAAGCATAAACCGGCGCTTCATGCAAACGAAGACAAGTGTATCGGCTGCCGCGCCTGCATGCGGCTTGGCTGTCCGGCAATCAGCGTCCGGGAGAAAAAGGCAGTTATTGACGCGACACAGTGTGTCGGCTGCGGCGTATGCAGCCAGCTGTGCCGGTTTGGAGCTCTTGAGGAGGTGGCACGATGACAAAGAATATTATGATTGTCGGCGTAGGCGGACAGGGTTCCCTGCTGGCGAGTAAACTTCTGGGCTGGCTGCTGCTGAATGAAGGATATGACGTAAAGGTTTCTGAGGTACACGGCATGAGCCAGCGCGGAGGAAGCGTCGTGACGTATGTACGGTTCGGAGAAAAGGTATATTCCCCGATTATCGATAAGGGAGAAGCCGACCTGATTGTTTCGTTTGAGAAGCTGGAAGCGGCGCGTTATCTGGAGTACCTGAAGCCGACCGGTACGATTGTTGTCAATACGCAGGAGATCGATCCGATGCCAGTTGTAACCGGAGCGGCATCTTATCCGGCGGATCTGATTGAAAAGATGAAAGCAGCGGGCGCGCAGGTAGACGCAATGGACTGCCTGACGCTTGCGAGAGAAGCAGGATCGGAAAAAGCAGTCAATCTGGTGCTTCTCGGCAGACTGTCAAGACATTATGAGATTCCGTTAGAGAGCTGGCAGCAGGCAATTGAAGCCTGTGTGCCGAAAAAGTTCCTGGAAATCAACCAGAAAGCATTCCTGCTTGGCCGGAACGCAAAAACGATGGAATAAAGGAATAAAAATAAATAGAAAACTGTTCGGATATCCCGGAATGTGTTTGAAAAGTCATTTCCGCAATCAATCAGAAAACTTTTTTCAAATACGTCTCTGGTGTGAAAGCCGACAGGGGAGGATGAAGAAATGCCTGTAACTGATTTGCTGGAGCGGAACCATAAACTATATGGAGATGAGGTCGCTCTGGTGGAACTCAATCCGATGATGACGGATACAAGAAAAACAACATGGAAGGAGTACGATCTGGTTCAGCAGACGTCCCCGGTTCCTTACCGCCGGGAGATTACATGGAGCGTTTTTGATGAAAAGGCGAACCGTGTGGCCAATATGCTGATCAGCCGCGGCATCCGTAAGGGAGACCGCGTAGCGATCCTGATGTTTAACTGCCTGGAGTGGCTGCCGATTTATTTCGGAATTCTGAAGACAGGAGCGATTGCGGTACCATTCAATTTCCGCTTTTCCGCTGATGAAATCAAATACTGCGCGAACCTGGCGCAGGTGCATATCCTGTTTTTTGGTCCGGAGTTTATCGGACGTATCGAATCCATTGCGGATGAGATCGGAAAGGGCCGCCTGCTGATTTATGTCGGAGACGGCTGCCCGACCTTTGCGGAGAGCTATCGGGAGCTTGTTGCGGACTGTTCGAGCCAGGCACCGCTAGTCCGTCTGGAGGATGAAGATGACGCGGCAATTTACTTCTCATCCGGAACCACCGGTTTCCCCAAGGCAATTCTTCACAACCATGAAAGTCTGATGCAGGCGGCGCAGATGGAGCAGAAGCATCATCTGACCAGCCGCGATGACGTGTTCCTGTGCATACCGCCGCTGTACCATACCGGAGCTAAGTTCCACTGGATGGGAAGCCTCTGCGCCGGAAGCCGGGCAGTTCTGCTGAAGGGAACCACACCAGAAATCATCCTGGACACGGTTTCTAAGGAACACTGTACGATTGTATGGCTGTTAGTTCCCTGGGCACAGGATATTCTGGCGGCGCTTGACCGCGGAGACCTGAAACTGGAGGATTACCAGCTGGATCAGTGGAGACTGATGCACATCGGCGCGCAGCCGGTTCCACCGTCTCTGATCCGTCACTGGAAGGAATACTTCCCGAACCATAAGTATGATACGAACTATGGTCTGTCTGAATCAACCGGCCCAGGCTGCGTACATCTTGGACTGGACAACATCGACAAGGTCGGCGCGATCGGTATTCCGGGATATCGCTGGTCCTGTAAGATTGTCGATGAAAACGGGCAGGAGGTAAAGCAGGGTGAGGTCGGCGAGCTCTGCGTAAAGGGACCTGGCGTTATGACCTGCTACTACAATGATCCGAAGGCTACGGCAGAGACGCTGAAGGACGGCTGGCTGTATACCGGAGATATGGCGATGCAGGATGAAGATGGTTTCTACTTCCTGGTTGACCGGAAAAAGGACGTGATTGTCAGCGGCGGCGAGAACATCTATCCGGTTCAGATCGAAAACTTCCTAAGCGCATATATGAAGGTACAGGATGTCGCGGTTATCGGCCTGCCGGATAAGCGTCTCGGAGAAATCACCGGCGCTGTTATCCAGGTGAAGGACGGCATGGAATGCACGGAAGAGGAAATCCAGGAATACTGCCAGAAGCTTCCGCGTTATAAGCGTCCGAAGAAGATCATTTTCGCGGAGGTTCCGCGCAACGCGACCGGAAAGATTGAGAAACCGGCATTAAGAAAGAAATACGGTGCAGAGCATCTGGTTGCGCAGCAGAACCGCGCGTAATCGGATACGTTCAGAGCTTTTGCTGCGCAGGCAGGTAAAGCTGAAAAAGAAGCAGCCTGGTGAAGATAGAAGAAATCTTCATTAGGCTGCTTTTTGCGCTCGGAAATTATGGCATTTTGGAAAACGCGGCAGCTTCAGAAACAATAGCATCTCTGAGGAATAGTGCCGCCGCGGATTGTTTCACTCCCCCAGAGAATCCTTCTGCGGGACAATCTTCGGACTGTTGTAGCAGGCAAAGGAATCTTCAACTAGCTTTTTGTCTGGTTTTGGTGTTGCCAGGCTGACGACCGGGACGATAACCAGACCTGCGAGCATCGCAATCGCTCCGCAGTTGATCGGAGAGCGCATAACTGTCGGAAGGATGGAAGGTGCGAACATATCCACAAGCATCAGTCCAGATCCGAAGAAAAAGGAAACAAAGCAGGCGGTCTTCGTTGTCTTTTTCCAGTACAGGGAGTACAGGAACGGGGCAAGGAAGGAACCAGCCAGCGCGCCCCAGGAAATGCCCATCAGCTGCGCAATAAAGGTAACGGAGCTTTTGTACTGGATCAGAGCCAGAACCGCGGAAATCGCGATAAAGACAACGATCAGAACGCGGATCATCCGTACCTGCTTTTTCTCATCCATATCCTTAATAAAGTTATCCTTCAGGAAATCAATTGTCAGCGTGGAGCTGGACGCGATGACCAGAGAGGAAAGCGTAGACATGGAAGCGGAAAGCACCAGGATAACAACCAGTGCGATCAGCGCCGGGCCGAGGTTCTGGAGCATTGTCGGAATGATCGAATCATATCCGTTTGCCGCAACATCAATCTGATCGGAAAAGAGGCGTCCAAAACCGCCGAGGAAGTAGCTGCCTCCGGCAACAACAAGCGCAAACAAAGTGGAAATGATGGTCCCCTTTGTGATAGCGTTTTCATTCTTAATTGCGTAAAACTTCTGAACCATCTGCGGCAGTCCCCAGGTGCCGAGGGACGTCAGCAGGACGACAAACATCAGATTGAGCGGATCAGGTCCGAAAAAGGAAGCGAAAATGCCGGGTGTTTCAGTAACTGCCGGGTCTGTAACCTGAGCCAGACCTTCATAAGCAGCCATAAATCCGCCTTTGCTGCTGATAACGGCAGCGATGACAGCAACAATACCGAACAGCATGACAAGTCCCTGGATGAAGTCATTAATTGCTGTCGCCATGTATCCGCCTGCGATGACATAAACGGCGGTCAGGCATGCCATCAGAACAATGCAGACCGAGTAATCAATATCAAATGCCATACCGAACAGACGGGACAGGCCATTGTACAGGGAAGCCGTATAAGGAATCAGAAAAATAAAAATAATAACAGAGGCGGTGATTTTCAGCGTCGGACTGGAAAAACGCTGACCGAAAAACTGGGGCATGGTTGCGGAATCCAGATGCTGCGTCATAATTCGTGTGCGCCGTCCAAGTACAACCCAGGCAAGCAGAGAACCGATCACAGAATTGCCGATTCCGGCCCAGGTGGCGGCAATGCCGTATTTCCAGCCGAACTGTCCGGCATAGCCGACAAAGACAACGGCGGAAAAATAAGACGTGCCGTAGGCAAAGGCAGTCAGCCACGGCCCGACCGAGCGTCCGCCGAGGACAAAGCCGTTGACATCCGTTGTATGGCGGCGGCAGTATAGGCCGATTCCGACCATCACGGCAAAATACAGAATCAGTACAATCAGTTTCATCTCAGAACCCTCCCTTGGTAATTGCGTTTCCGGAATCTCGTATGCCCCTGCCTGGCTTTGCGGCTGATTTTCCGGTAATGCCAATACTTTTACACATAAAAGCGTTGAATCAATAAACTGAACACACTTTAGCACATAAAAGGAGCAAAGTCAACAGATATTTCTGGAAAATTTAAAAAAATATCTTGAAAAAACAGGAAATATGAGCTAAAATTGAACATAAATAACAAATAGAACCGGACAACTTGCGGCAGATACCGGCGGTCTGCACAAAACCGGACACTAAGAAACAGGAGGGCGAATTTATGGATGAAAAGGCATTGAGAATCCCGTCAGAGCTGAACCGCAGCGTGGTACTGAGAATTGTTCCGGGACATTTTGTTACAAACCATTCTCACGTGAATTATTATGTGGATATGACTTACCTGAAAGCAAGAAAGAGTGAGGCAGAGGGCGCAGCTCAGATCCTTGCGCGCAATTATGAAACGTCGTCCTATATTGATACAATTGTCTGCATGGAGGGTTGTGAGGTGATTGGCGCGTATCTTGCCGATGAGCTTAGCCGCAACAAAATCCGTTCTCTGAACACGCATCATACTATCTATATTGCGTCTCCGGAAGTACACACAGGCGGACAGATGATTTTCCGCGACAACATGCAGGGAATGATCCGCGGCAAGCATGTTCTTTTGCTGCTGGCAACGGCAACGACCGGTATTACTGTAAAGAGGGCGATTGAGTGCATCCGTTATTACGGCGGTATCATTGAGGGAACGGCAGCTTTGTTCAGCGCGGCAAAGGAAGTGGACGGCGTACGCATCAGCGCTTTGTTTACGCCGAAGGATATCTGTGATTATAAGACATGGAGTCCGGAAGAGTGTCCGATGTGCAAAGAGAAAAAGAAGATTGACGCGATTATCAATCGCTACGGATATTCAAAGCTGTAACATCCCCTATCTCCGGAGGACCGGAAAAAGATGAAAAACGGAATGCTGGCCAAAAGCTGTTTTCAGCGCTTTATTCTGCGGCAGTCTTTGTCAAGGTTGGGCTTTTAGAAGTCTGAATCCCGTACCAGTGTTTTCATAAGGCCAACAAAATCCTGATATGATAATAAAAGGAGAAAACAGTTGACGCGGGAATCTGTCTCAGGGTATAATTGCGATCAAACACGCCGTTTGGAATACGTGCTGAAAAGCGGGAAGAAAGCGGAGCCGGGTGTTTTCAC
>CAJMMH010000064.1 GCA_905214365.1 uncultured bacterium | reverse complement strand
GGCGTCGTAGTGGGCTACGACAACCGAATTTGGGCAAAAGATACCGCAAATTGGGGCGTGCAGATTGCGGGAATGATTGTTTAAACACGCTCTAGGAAGGGGGCGATGCGCTATGAAGCAAAAGCAGCCGCTTTCAGCTGTTTTTAAGCAGTTCGGGATGTTTCGGACCATTCTTGTGATTGCGGCAGGAGCGGTTCTAATTCTCTGCTCGCTGCCACAGTCCGGGCAGACCGGGAGCGTACCGGGAACCGGCACAACTGTGCCGGAGACAGAAGCGGAAACAGACGCGGCAGATTATGAACGCGGCCTGGAAGTGCGCCTTCAGGCGATACTGGAACAGCTGAACGGTGTCCGCTCCGTGTCGGTTATGATTACAATTGAAGAGGGAGAAAAACGGATTCCGGACAAGAATACGTCGGTTCAGAATGAAACGCAGACGGAGACTCAGTCAGGAGGCGCGGCACTGTCACGGTCAACGGAAAAGAAAGAAGAATCTACCGTTTTTACGGAGCAGAAAGATGGAAGCCGGACACCGTATATCGTGCAGGAGATCCCACCGAGAATCCAGGGCGTGCTGGTTGCGGTGGAAGCGGACGGCGGACTTTCAGCGGTACTGACCGGACAGATCAGCGATGCGGTACAGGCATTATTTCAGATTGAGGCGCATAAGATCAGAGTATTAGAGAAGCAATCGCAGGCGGAGGGATAATCAGTGAGACGAATTATGCAGCGAAACCAGGTGGTCATCACGGCGCTGGCAGTTATGCTTGCCGTTGCCGGATATCTGACATACGCGGGAAAGCAGGATCTGGAAAATCTGAATCAGGCGCAGTCCGGTCTGGTTTCTGAATCAGGGCCGGACTACGATACATACGTTGCCGGAACCGGAGAAGGCCAGACAGAGAACGTGCAGGCAGACGGCCAGACAGGTACCGATACGGCGGTTCAGGAGAACGCGGCGGCCAGTAATGGGACAGACGCGGAGCGGGCTGCAGTTTCTGCAGCGGACGCGGTGCAGGAGGATATTGACAGTCTGGACTGTGATATTGACGCAGAAAAGGCGGAAGTGCTGGCAAACGGGATGGCAGTCGGCGATTATCTGGCGGCAGCAAAGCTGTCGAGAGAGCAGGTACGGGGAAAGAACCGGGAGGATCTGCTGAAGGTGATTGATAATGAAGGATCCGATGAGCAGACGCGCCAGGCAGCGGTAAATAAAATGGTGGAACTGGCGGATAACAGCGATAAGGAATGCGCTGCGGAAACGCTGCTCGGAGCAAAAGGATTTGAAAATTCCATGGTCAGCATTACAGACGGAAAGGCAGACGTTGTAATCTGCCGGAGTGAGCTGAGTGATGCGGAACTTGCGCAGATTGAGGATATTGTCAAGCGGAAAACAGAAATTCCGGTTACGGATATCGTTATTTCCCTGTTGGATGTCAGTAGCTGACCGGCAGGCTGTGTCGGAATTTTTGCGGGCGGCGGGCAGGATTTTTGACATGGGGATAAAAACTGAGAAAAAAGGTTTGCAAAGAGAGGAAAATTTGATATAATGACCTTCAGAAGCACAGAGGAGGTGCAGCAATGTCAAAAGAACTGAAAGCAGATTCCGCGGCTTCCGGCATCGGAGAAAACGGCGGAGAACTGAAGATTGCAAATGAAGTAGTGGCAGTGATCGCTGCTCTAGCGGCAACCGAGGTTGAAGGTGTTGTATCGCTGACCGGAAACATGACGCATGAGCTGATCGCCAAACTCGGAATGAAGAGTCTTTCCAAGGGAATCAGCGTAGCGGTTGACAATGGTGTTGTCAGCGCGCAGGTATCACTGATTATTCAGTACGGCTACAGCGTTCCTGAGGTATCCGCAAAGGTACAGGAACGGGTAAAGAGCGCGATTGAAAATATGACAGGACTTATGATTGAGTCCGTTCGGGTTAATGTATCCGGAGTCAATATGTAACGGGGATGGGCGCCGCAGGCCGGCGCCCATCTTTCGGGTTGAGATGAAAAGGGAGAAATATGAACCGCAGACAGTTAAGAGATTATACATTTAAATTATTGTTCCATGTAACATTTTATCAGAATGGAGAGCTTGACGACCAGTTAGAAAACTATCTGGACGAGTGCATGTTCCCGGAGGAAGGGCAGCTTCTGCTGACCGAGCCGGAAAGGGAAGAGCTGAAGGTACGTTTCCGCGATATAAACGGAAAGCTTCCAGAGATCAATGCAAAGATCGAAGAGGCGGCTGAGGGCTGGAAACCGGAGCGTATGAACCGGGTCGATCTGACGATTCTGCGTCTGGCGTGCTACGAGATCGGATTTGACGAAGAGGTTCCGGAGAAGGTAGCGATCAATGAGGCCGTGGAGCTTGCCAAGAAGTATGGCGGGGACGAGTCTCCGCGCTTTGTAAACGGTGTGCTGTCCAAGCTGGTCCGAAAGCCGGAAGCGTCTGATCCGGATCATCAGGCAGAGTAAATGGCCGGGGTATATTCTGTTTCCCAGATTACCGCGTATATCAAGCATATGTTTGAGCAGGATTTCGCATTGAATCGTGTCTCAGTGAAGGGTGAGGTGTCAAACTGTAAGTATCATTCCAGTGGGCATCTCTATTTCACATTGAAGGACGCGTCCGGCGCGATTGCCTGCATTATGTTTGCCGGTTCCCGGAAAGCGGGAGATGTGCGTCTGCGGGACGGGATGCAGATCATCGCAAAAGGGAGTGTGCGTGTTTATGAACGGGACGGAAACTACCATCTGTACGTAACAGAACTGACCGATGACGGCGTCGGGCAGCTGTACCGCATGTTTGAAGAGCGCAAGCGCGAATTAGAAGAGATGGGTATGTTTGACGTCCGCTACAAGAAGCCAATTCCGCGCTACGCGAAAACGATCGGAATCGTAACGTCCGCAACCGGCGCAGCGATCCGTGATATTATGAATGTTTCGGCCAGACGGAATCCATATGTGCAGCTGATCCTGTGCCCGGCCCAGGTGCAGGGACCGGGAGCGGCAGCAGAGATTGTCCGGGCAATTGAGACGCTCGATGAGCTCCATCCCGATTGTATGATTGTCGGCCGCGGCGGAGGCTCCATCGAGGATCTGTGGGCATTTAATGAGGAAGCGGTCGCGTACGCAATTTTTCAGTGCGATACGCCGGTGATTTCTGCAGTCGGGCATGAAACAGACTTCACAATTGCTGATTTCGCAGCGGATCTGCGCGCGCCGACACCGTCTGCGGCAGCAGAACTTGCCGTATTTGACTTTGCGCAGTTTTACGGCGGGTTAGAACAGCTAAGGGACCGTCTGATTCGTCTGGAGGAAGCGAAGCTGCAGGATGCGCGTGCAAGGGCAGATAAGAGCCTGCTTCGCCTGAAGCTTCTTCATCCGGGCGTTCAGTTGGAGAAGAAGCGGGAAACAGTAAACCAGGTTCGTACGGCATTAGTTGGGAAAATGGAACAGGAAATTCAGAAGTACCGGTATCAGCTTGGATTAAAAGCACAGCGTCTGCAGGCGCTGTCGCCGTTATCGCGGTTAGAAAGCGGCTATGCGCTTGTCACGGATTTTGCAGGGAAGCCGGTGCTGTCCGCCGGGCAGCTGTCCGTCAGAGAGACAATCCGCCTTTATATGAAGGATGGTATCGTGCAGGCAAGCGTGCATGAAACTGCTCCGGCTGACTGGCATGTTCGGAAAAAGGGGAACGCGGACAGAGGGAACCAGAACGGAGAAAAGGCAGCGAAAGGAACAAAGGGATGACGATTGACGAGGCACTGGAGCGGCTGACTCAGATTATGGATTCAATGGAAGGGGACGGTATGTCTTTAGAAGAATCCCTGGCGAAGTTTGAAGAGGGAATCCGCCTGGTGAAGGAGTGCCAGGGGATGATTGACACCGCGGAAAAGCGGATTAAGGTGATCGAGGCACAGAATGATGACGTTTAAAGAAGAATTGACAAAAAGAACAGAAGCCGCGGAGGCGGCAGTCAGAGCCTATATTCCGGCAGAAGAGGGTTTTCAAAAGCATCTGATCGAGGCGTCCAATTACAGCGTGCTCGGCGGAGGAAAACGGCTCCGTCCGCTGATAATGCAGGCGGTCTATCAGGCGTTCGGCGGAAAAGGAGCGGCCATCGAGCCGTTTATGGCAGGTCTGGAAATGATCCATTCCTCGTCATTGGTTCACGATGATCTTCCATGTATGGACAACGATGAGTACCGCAGAGGACGGCTGACAACGTGGAAGCAGTATGGCTATGACATGGCGGTTCTTGCCGGTGACGATCTGTTAGTAGAGGCGTTTGCCGCTGCGTCAAAGTCAATGGAACTTGGCGGTGATCCGGCGCTTGTTGTGCGCGGTATGCGGGTGCTTGGCGAAAAGGCTGGCATTTACGGCATGATCGGCGGCCAGAGCGTGGATGTGGAGCTGACTGGGAAGGAAGTATCGCCGGAGCAGCTTGATTTTATTTACCGGTTAAAGACTGGCGCTTTATTGGAAGCGGCAATGATGATCGGGTGCATTCTGGCGGGCGGAAGCGATGCGCAGATAAAGGAAATGGAGCAGATTGCTTCTCTCATCGGAGTGGCGTTCCAGATCCGGGACGATATTCTGGATGTGATTTCGACAACAGAAATTCTTGGAAAACCGGTCAACAGCGACGAAAAGAATCATAAAGATACGTATGTATTTCTGTATAGCCTGGAAGAGGCAGAGGCGGAAGTAGAACGGTGCTCCAACGAAGCGGCAGCGCGCCTTGCGGCAGTCCTTCCGGACGAGATTTTCCTTCCGCAGCTGTTTTCCTGGCTGATACACAGAGAAAAATAACGGAATCGGACGGCGATTTCGCCTCCGGTGTACGAAAGAACTGGAGCAATGCTTATGGTACTGGAAAAAATAAACCGATGCAATGATATCAAGAACCTGCCTGCGGAGCAGCTGCCGATTCTGGCAGGCGAGATCCGGGAGTTTCTGATCAGCCATGTCAGCGAAACGGGCGGTCATCTGGCTTCCAACCTCGGTACGGTGGAGCTGACCCTTGCGCTTCACCGCTGTCTGGATCTGCCGGAGGACCGGATCATCTGGGATGTCGGCCATCAGGCGTACACGCACAAGATCCTGACCGGAAGAAAAGACGCATTTGATACGCTGAGAAAGCGGGGCGGCTTAAGCGGTTTTCCCAAGCGCTCTGAGAGCGACTGCGACGCGTTTGATACGGGTCACAGCTCGACGTCAATTTCGGCCGGTCTCGGCATGGTCTGTGCAAGGGAGCTGGCAGGGGAGAACTATCATGTGGTGTCTGTCATCGGAGACGGTTCCCTGACCGGAGGCATGGCGTATGAGGCGCTCAATAATGCAGCGTCGGTTCACAGCAATTTTATCATCATTTTGAACGACAACAATATGTCGATTTCCAGAAATGTGGGCGGTATGTCCCGGTATCTGGCAGGACTTCGCACGGACCGCGGCTATCATAATCTTAAAGAGGCGGTTGCCGCGCGTCTGAACCGGATTCCAGGTATCGGAACCGGCCTTGTCCAGAATATTTCCCGCACTAAGAACGGGATTAAGCAGCTGATGGTCGGCGGGATGCTGTTTGAAAATATGGGAATCACATATTTGGGACCGGTAGACGGACATGATATTGACGCACTGATTCAAGTGATTAACGATGCGAAAAATCTGGATCGTGCGGTTCTGATCCATGTGCAGACGCAGAAAGGGCGGGGCTATGACCCAGCTGTCCGTCATCCGGAGCGTTACCATGGAGTCAGTCCGTGTGAGATAGAAACCGGAAAGCCGAAGAATAAAAAGAAGCGGAAGACATATACGGATGTTTTTTCCGATACGCTTTGTCGTCTGGGAGAAACGCATCCGAAGCTGGTTGCGATTACCGCGGCAATGGCCGACGGAACCGGGATGTCCGCGTTTGCGAAGCAGTATCCGAAGCGCTTTTTTGACGTGGGAATTGCGGAAGAGCATGCAGTGACCTTTGCGGCCGGAATGGCGGCGCAGGGATTTCATCCGGTTGTCAGCGTATATTCATCCTTTATGCAGCGTGCGTATGACCAGATCCTTCACGATGTCTGTATGCAGAAGCTGCCGGTAACGATCTGTCTGGACCGGGCGGGGCTGGTCGGCGACGATGGGGAAACGCATCAGGGTGTGTTTGATATTTCCTATCTGAAGATGATTCCGAACATGATTCTGTTCGCACCGAAAAACGCGAAGGAGCTGGAGCTTGGCCTGAAGTTTGCCGCGGACTGGAACGGCCCGGTGGCGATCCGGTATCCGAAAACGGCGGCATACGGCGGCTTTGAGGGGCAGATGGAGCCGATTTGTCCAGGAAAATGTGAGGTATTGGAGCGAGGCAGCCGTGTGCTGCTGCTTGCTTACGGATCGATGGTTGAGACAGCGGCAAAGGTGTCCGTGCGTTTGAAAGAGGTCGGGATTGAGCCAACGCTTGTGAATCTCCGGTTTGCAAAGCCGCTTGATCTGGCGGGAATCGACAGTCTGCTTCCGGGACATACTCTGGTTGCCGTGATGGAGGAAAATGTCCTGTCCGGCGGAATCGGAGAGGAAATCGGAGCGCATCTGGCGCAGACCGGTTCTACGGCAAAGCTGGTGCTGTTCGGCATTCCGGATCGCTTTATTCCCCATGGCAGTATTCTGGGACTCAAGCGTGAGCTTGGTCTTGACAGCGAAAGCGCGGCAGAGCGGATCCGGCAGGAATTGGAGGACAGATGAAGCATTTTTTTGTAATCCCTAACTATTCCAAAGAGCAGACATATCCATGTGCGTGCCGCATCCGGAGTTTCCTGCTGGAGCACGGAGCTTCCTGTGAAATCAGTTCTTTCAATCAGAATCATGGGCAGGAGTATCTGCATACAGACGCGTCGGAGATCCGGCCGGATACGGAATGTGTGATTGTGCTGGGCGGAGATGGGACGCTGATTCAGGCGGTTCATGATCTGAAGGGACGTGATCTGCCGGTGATTGGTGTGAACCTTGGAACGCTCGGCTATCTGGCGGAGATTGATGAGGACTCGTTGTACCGCATGCTGGAGCGTCTGCTCGCGGATGAATACGTGATTGAAGAGCGGATGACCCTGGAAGGGGAAATCATCCGGGAGGGAAAAACCATCTATCGGGAAGCGGCATTCAACGACATCATTCTGTCCCGGAATAACGGACTGAAGATGGCGTATTTTTCGATGTATATCAACGGCCAGTTCCTGAGCCGGTACGCGGCGGACGGAATGATTGTCGCTACGCCGACCGGTTCTACCGCGTACAGTATTTCAGCCGGAGGACCCATTGTTATGCCGTCGTCCTTTCTATTTGTGGTAACGCCGATCTGCCCGCATACCGTTTCCAATGCGAGAAGCATTGTATTGCCGCCAGAGACAGTGATCGAGCTGGAGGTTGAGGGAAGAGAGCCGCAGTGCGCGGCATATGACGGGCATACGGCAGTTGATCTGAAGCCGCAGGATCGCATCCGCATTATATGCGGAAAGAAAAATGTCCGGATGATCCGTATGACAGAGGCAAGCTTTCTTGAAACGCTGCGCAGAAAGCTGAATTAACAGGAACCGGCAGCAGGTCAGAAGGAGGAAGTGCGATGAAGTCAGTTCGTCAGCAGAAAATTCTGGAACTGGTAAAGTCCAGGGAAATTGGAACACAGGAAGAGCTGTCGGCGCTGCTTGGGCAGGAGGGAATCTACGCGACTCAGGCGACGATATCGCGTGATATCCGAGAACTGAAGCTGAAAAAAAAGCCGGGTTCCGCCAAAACTCCGGTATATACATTGGACGCGCAGCCCTCCGGTATGCCGGAAGAGAAGCTGATCCGCGTGCTGCGTGACAGCATGATCAGTATGGACGAAGCGATGAATCTTCTTATAATCAAGACCTCAGCCGGGATGGCGATGGCAGCCGCAGCCGCGTTGGATGCCTGCTCATTTCATGAAATTCTGGGCTGCATTGCCGGTGATGACACGATCATGTGCGCGACGCGTTCCGTGCAGGATACGCTGATTGTAAAAAAGAAAATTGAGACAATAATAGATCTTGACAGGTGAGGAAAACAATGCTGGAAAGCCTTTATGTAAAAAATCTTGCTTTAATTGATAAAACGGAGGTTTGTTTTACTCCGGGACTGAACATACTAAGCGGAGAAACTGGCGCTGGAAAGTCAATCATAATCGGTTCAGTTATGATTGCGCTTGGCGCTAAGGTACCCAGAGATATGATCCGGAACCATGAAAAGGAAGCTTATATCGAACTGGTATTCACGGTTCATTGCTTGCACGCGAAAAAAAAGCTTGAAGAGATGGATATTTATCCGGAAGATGGGCAGCTGATTATTTCCCGTCGGATTACTGAGTCGAGGAGCATCTGCAAGATAAATGGAGAGACAGTAACGGCATCCAAGGTTCGCGAGGCAGCAGCCGTCCTGTTGGATATCCATGGGCAGCATGAACATCAGAAATTGCTGTCAGCGGCAAGCCAGCTGGAGTTTGTAGACCGCTTCGGCCAGGAAGCCGGGATTCCGAAGCTTCGCCGGGAAATTGCCGATTGTTATCGGAGCTACATGGACTGCAGGCAGGCGCTGGAGAAAAGCCGTGTCGATGAAGCGGTCCGGATCCGCACTGTCGATATTCTTCAGTATGAGATCAATGAAATTGAACAGGCAGAAATTGAGCCGGGAGAAGAAGCGCGTTTGGAGCAGGAATGGAAGACACTTCAGGGCCAGGAGAAAATCCGGCAGGGACTTCTGCAGCTGGAAGAGTATCTGTCGGTGCAGGACGGCGGCGCGCAGGATCTGATTGAGCGTTCGTTAGTCAGCTCCGGGGAACTGACGGAGTATGGCACAGAGTTCAAAGAGCTGCACAATCAGCTGATGGACGCGGAGTCCATCCTTTCCGATTGCAGTCATGCGGTCAGCCGTCTGCTGGAGAATCAGGAGGCCGATCCGGACCGGAGCACACAGGTCGAGGAGCGGCTGGATGAGATCCGGCATCTGATGCAGAAATACAGCTGTGATGAGGCGGGTCTCCTTGCGCTTGCGAAAAGCAAAGAAAAAGAGTTGGACGAGTATCTTCATCTGGAAGAAACCCAGGCGCGTCTGGAAAAAGAAACCGAAGCTGCTCACAGAAAGCTGGAAAAGGCAGCGGACGAGCTGAGCAGGCTTCGCAGAAGCTGCGCGGATCAGCTGTCAGAAAAGCTGATTTACGCGATGATTGATCTGAATTTCCTTGATGTACGATTCCGGATTGATCTGAATGACAGCGGAACCATCGGAGCAAACGGCCGCGACAGCATTCAGTTTATGATTGCGGTGAATCCGGGCGAGGAACCAAAACCGCTTGCGATGGTTGCGTCGGGCGGCGAGCTCTCCCGTATCATGCTTGCCATGAAGTCGGTGCTGGCGGAGCGGGAAGAGACAGAAACTCTTATTTTTGATGAAATTGATGCCGGAATCAGCGGACGCACCGCGCAGAAGGTTGCTGCAAGACTCTGCGTCACGGCAAAAAGCTGCCAGGTCATCTGTATCAGCCACCTTCCGCAGATTGTTTCGATGGCGGATACGCATTTTCTCATTGAAAAGGATGCACAGAATCAGGTGACCACAACGCACATCCGGAAACTTGATTCGGAGGAAAGTGTTACAGAACTTGCCCGTCTTCTCGGCGGAACACAGATTACAGATCGCGTCCTTGAAAACGCGCGCGAAATGAAGGATATGGCAGAGCGGGCAAAAGAATACAAGATTACAAACGAAGAAACGCCGCATACTAACAGTGTGAATCTGATCTGAAGCGTTTCTCCGGTGAGCGGCACAGCAGGCGGATGTTCCCATCCGCCTGCTGCAGTTTTTCAGTTTGCAGCATTGTGTCTGCAGCAAGGCAGCCGCTGCAATCGATACTGCCGTCATACATGACGTGAAAACCGGTTGCCGGAGCATGTTCAGATGAAAGGAGCCTGCCTGTATGCGAAAGAGAAAACGAACCATCCGCAGGGTTGTCCCTGCTGTCCATCCACGCTGCCTGTTGCTGAGTGTGGTTCTTGGCGTCTGTCTGTCCCTGTTTTTCTATCTGGTTTCTGCTGCGTGTCAGTCCCGCGGAACGGATCCGACATCTGGAACGGAATGGCTCTGCAGTCAGAGCCTGTTTATGCACATCGGCCAAAAACCAGTCAGCGCAGCTGCAGAGACTGGATTGGAGGATCCGGAACTGACGGCAGCGCAGGGAAGCCTGGATACAACGGCTGTGTATCCAGGCGGGTTTCCAATCGGAATTTATCTGCGGACAAAAGGCGTGCTGGTTGTGCGGACAGCGGCCGTTCCTGACAGCACTGGAAATCTGCTGGAGCCTGCAGAAGGACTTTTAGAGCCTGGTGATTGTATCACAGCGGTCAATGGAGAAGAGGTCTGCACGAAAGAAACGTTTCAGGAAATCGTCAGCCGATCCGGCGGACAGCCGGTTACATTGACCAGGGAGCGGAATGGAGAACAGACTTCGTTTTCCATTGCGCCGGTCTCACAGGCAGACGGAAGCTTTCGGCTCGGTATCTGGATCAAAGACGATACGCAGGGAATCGGCACGATGACTTACTTGACAGCGGACGGCCATTTTGGAGCACTCGGCCATCCGATCAGCGACGCGGATACCGGACAGATGGTTCTTGCGCGGGACGGCGGTCTGTATGAGGCGCGCGTGAAAATGATTATCCGAGGCACAAGCGGCTCTCCGGGGTCATATTCCGGCGTGATCTGCTACAGTCAGGAATCAAAGCTTGGAACAATCTGTGAAAACAGCAGAAACGGAATCTTCGGAACAATCGATCCGCAGAAGCTTGTCGGATTTCTGACCGGCGAGCCATGTCGGACAGCTCCGAAAGATGAGGTTTCCTGCAAAGAGGCAGTCCTTCGCTGTACGCTCAGCGGTGAAACCAAAGAGTACCAAATCCGGATTCTGCAGAAACGGGCAGGCGCAAGGCCGGAGCAGGGTTTCCTCTTTCAGGTTACTGATCCGGAGCTTCTGGAAAAAACCGGTGGGATCGTACAGGGAATGAGCGGCGCGCCGATTTTGCAGGACGGCAGGCTCATTGGAGCCGTCACTCATGTCTTCGTGCAGGACAGCAGCAAAGGATATGGAATTTATATCGAAGATATGCGGAAGGAATCAGGCGGGTAAAATGAAACAAATGATGCTTATTATTCAGATCCGTTACTGTTCACGCTGCGCTCAAACAGTAACGGATTTTGTCAATGCTTCGCATG
>CAJMMH010000063.1 GCA_905214365.1 uncultured bacterium | reverse complement strand
AGATATTTTAAACTTTGGCAAGTGCTTTTTGAGAAAAAAATGAAAAAGATTGACAGAAAGCTTGAACTTCAATATAATAAACCGGAGACTTCCTGACAGACCGGCGCGCGGACAGCGGAATTTGCCGGATTTTACAGAAAGCAGTTTCTTTTTTCTGCGGAATCGGTTATAATGAAACCGACTGTAGAGAAGGAGCGGTGTTCATACTGCTTTTTGCACGTCCGTCAGGCAGGCGTGTGTTTGAAAAAGAAAGCCTTTTTCAAACATGCTCTGGAGCCGGACGGCTGTTAAGTATAAATTGGAGGTAACAGGTTATGAAGGGTCGTTTATCAAATCCGATTGGTGATGTTCTGATTAACACGGATGTCATTTCAAAATATGCCGGTTCCATGGCGGTTGAGTGCTTTGGAATTGTCGGCATGGCACGTGTCAGCATGAAAGATGGCCTGGTTCATCTGCTGAAAAAGGACAGCATGACGAAAGGCGTCAATGTTGTTCTGGAGAACAATCAGCTTTTCATTGATTTTCATGTGATTGTTTCCTACGGCGTCAGCATTCTTGCCGTATACCGGAATCTGACAGAAAATGTCAGATACCACGTAGAGGAACTGACTGGAATTAAAGTCGCGAAAATCAATATGTATGTCGAAGGCGTCAGAGTGATTGACTGACGGAGCCGTTGCTTAAGGAGGAACAAATAGTGGCAGAACAAATCATCAGCGCTGCTTTGCTGAAAAAGATGTTTCTTGCTGGTGCTACCAGTCTGGACAATAAAAAAGAGTGGATTAATGAACTGAATGTATTTCCGGTTCCTGATGGAGATACCGGTACAAATATGACAATGACAATTATGTCGGCGGCGAAGGAAGTCATGGCGCTTCCGGAAGAACCGGCAATGGATGCGCTTGCAAAAGCAATTTCTTCCGGTTCCCTGCGCGGGGCAAGAGGAAACTCCGGTGTCATTCTGTCCCAGCTGTTCCGCGGGTTTACCAAAGAAATCAAGCAGTACAGCGAAATTGACATTCCGAAGCTGGCAGCGGCGTTTCAGCGCGCGGTAGAGACGGCTTACAAGGCAGTTATGAAGCCAAAGGAAGGTACGATTCTGACGGTTGCGAGAGGCATGGCGGAAAAGGCGATGGAGCTTGGCGGCACGGAAACCGATATGGATCATTTCCTGCAGGCGCTGTTAAAAGAAGGGGATTTTGTCCTCAGCCGTACACCGGAGATGCTTCCGGTTCTGAAGCAGGCAGGGGTTGTTGATTCCGGTGGACAGGGTCTGATGCAGGTACTTAAGGGCGCTTACGACGGTTATCTTGGCAAGGAGTCGGAGTTCCGTATTGAAAAGCCGGAAAAAGCAGCTTCTCAGCCGCAGTCCGCTCCGAAGGGTGCTGCAAACAACGAGATTGAGACAGCGGATATTAAGTTCGGCTACTGTACCGAGTTTATCATTATGACAGACCGTGAGTTTACGCCGGAGGACGAGCACAGCTTCAAGGAGTTCCTTTCCTCTATCGGTGATTCGATTGTCTGCGTTGCGGATGACGAGCTGGTGAAGGTACATGTTCATACCAATGATCCGGGTCTTGCGATCCAGCGTGCGCTGACGTACGGACAGCTGACCCGCATGAAGATCGACAACATGCGTGAAGAGCACAATGAGCGCGTGATCCAGAATTCCGAGCGTGTCGCGGCGGAGCAGGCGGCTGCACAGGAAGAAGAGAAGAAGGCGCAGGATAAGGCAAACCGCAAGGAGTATGGTTTCATCAGCGTGTCTGCCGGACAGGGACTGAGCGAGATCTTCAGCGGACTTGGTGTAGACTGCATCATCGAGGGCGGTCAGACGATGAATCCGAGTACGGAGGATATGCTCAACGCAATTGCCAAGGTCAATGCGGAGAATATCTTCATCCTTCCGAACAACTCCAATATCATTCTTGCTGCCAACCAGGCAAAGGATCTGGTTGAAGATAAGAACATTTACGTGATTCCGACCAAGACGATTCCGCAGGGAATTACAGCACTGATTAACTTTACGCCGGACAAGTCGATGGAGGAAAACGCATCGGATATGGAGGAAGAAATCCGCCATGTCAAGACCGGCCAGGTTACCTACGCAGTGCGTGATACGATGATTGACGGCATCGAGATTCATAAGGACGATATTATCGGACTTGGCGATAAGACGATTCTGGCGGACGGAACGGATATCAGTGATGTTACCTTCCAGACAATCAGCGCAATGGTTGACGAGGATTCCGAGCTGATCGGCATTTATTACGGCGCTGATATCAGCCGCAGACAGGCGGAGGCACTTGCCGACCGGCTTACTGAGGCGTTCCCGGAAATTGATGTTGAGATCAATGAGGGAAGCCAGCCGATTTATTATTATATTCTTTCCGTTGAATAAGGAGGACGCATGCAGACGGAGGATTCCATTGTTGCAGTAAAGGGAATAGGTGAAAAGACCGCGATCCTGTACCGGAAGCTTGGAATTGAAACAGTCGGTCAACTGCTCCGTTATTATCCGAGGTCCTACGAACGTATGGAAGAGCCGATAACGATCCGGGA
The DNA here is from genome assembly GCA_905214365.1 of uncultured bacterium. GTDB lineage: Bacteria > Bacillota > Clostridia > Lachnospirales > Lachnospiraceae > Anthropogastromicrobium. Next base: position 8,813 of record CAJMMH010000063.1, on the reverse strand, counting down.
GGCCGCAAAGACAGACTTTGCGGCCATCCGGGTCGTTATTGCGTCTGTCCCCTCGGTGCATACGGCAAAGGGACTGCAGATGGTTTCGGCTGTGGTTATAGATGAAGAGCAGAGCAGGCTTCGGGTCACCTGGTACCGGATGCCGTTTTTAAGAAGCACACTGAAGCCGGGAGCAAGATATATTCTGCGTGGCAAACTGAAGGGATTCGGTGGTTCTCGTTTTTTGGAACAGCCAAAGATTTATACGCTTGGCGCATATGAAGAAAAGCAAAAGTCTCTGCAGCCGGTTTACGCGCTGACATCCGGACTGACCAGCCAGGCGATATCCAAAGCGGTACAGCAGGTCTTTGACAGCGGCATTTCCATTTTGGAAACGCTTCCGCAGGCAGTGCGAGAAAAGTATCATCTGATGGAAGTACAGCAGGCAATACACCGTATGCACTTCCCGGAGACACAGGAAGCATTGGAGCCGGCAAGGCGGCGGATCGTATTTGAAGAGTTTTACCGGTTCCTTCTTGATGTCAGCCGCATGAAGGAGCGGCTGGAACAGGAAAAGAACCATTTTGCCATTGTTCCGCGTCCGGAGGTTGACGGGTTCATCGCAAAGCTTCCGTACCGGCTGACCGGTGCGCAGCAGCGTACCTGGAAGGAAATTTCAGCGGATATGACGGGGCATCATATGATGTACCGCATGGTGCAGGGCGATGTTGGTTCCGGAAAAACAATCGTTGCGTTTCTTGCCATGTATCAGGCAGCACTGTGTCACTACCAGAGCGCGCTGATGGCGCCGACCGAGGTGCTTGCTGTCCAGCATTACCGTAACTTTCTTCAGCTGGCAGAGACATATTGCCTGCCGATCCGCCCGGTATTGCTGACAGGCTCCATGACAGCAGCGCAGAAACGGGAGACATATCGGCAGATTCGGGAGCATGAAGCGGATCTGATTGTCGGAACCCATGCATTGATTCAGGAAAAAGTGCAATATGACGACCTGGCGCTTGTGATTACTGATGAACAGCACCGGTTCGGCGTGCGCCAGCGGGAACAGCTGGAGAAAAAAGGCCACACGCCGCATACGCTTGTTATGAGCGCGACGCCGATTCCGCGTTCCCTGGCAATTATTTTGTATGGAGATCTGGATATTTCCGTGATGGATGAGCTTCCGGCAAGCCGTCTTCCGATTAAAAACTGTGTCGTTGATATCAGCTATCGGCCGAATGCCTGGAAATTTATCAGCGCCCAGGTTAGAATCGGCAGGCAGGCATATGTAATCTGCCCGATGGTGGAAGAGAGCGAGCAGGTGTCCGGCGAGGACGTTATCTCCTGCTGCAGGAAGCTTCGGACAGAGCTTGATCCGGGTATCCGTGTCGAGTACCTTCACGGGCGGATGCCGGATCGCACCAAAGAAGAGCTGATGGCTGCGTTCGGCAGAAATGAGATCCAGGTGCTTGTCTCCACGACTGTCATTGAGGTTGGTATCGATGTGCCGAACGCAACCGTCATTATGATTGAAAATGCGGAAAAGTTCGGCTTGGCACAGCTCCATCAGCTCCGTGGCCGCGTCGGCCGCGGAAAGTACCAGTCTTACTGCATCATGGTAGACAGTTCCGGAAAAAAGGAAACATCAAAGCGGCTTGAAATTTTAAATCATTCCAATGACGGATTTGAAATCGCGGCACAGGATCTCAAATTGCGCGGCCCCGGCGAATTTTTCGGCGTAAGACAGAGCGGAGAGCTTGCGTTTTCTGTTGCAGACGTTTACGCAGACGCGGATGTGCTCAAAGAAGCGGCGCAGGCAGTAAAAGAAAGCGGGATCGAAGAGACTGTGTCGGAATCGCTTTTCGACAGCGTCCATCAATTTCCATAATCATCACAAGTTACCAGTGTATTCTTCCTAAAGCGGCACATACTATTGCTGTAACAAAAACAAAGCTTTGAAACGTTACAGATAAAACAAAGGAGGACAATACAATGGCAAACAACACATCCGGAAGCAATAAGGCAGCAGTACCTGAGGCGAAGGAAGCACTGAATAAGTTTAAAATGGAGGTTGCGGACGAGCTTGGCGTTCCGTTAACCGAGGGCTATAACGGCAATCTGACTTCTTACCAGAATGGGAGCGTCGGCGGATATATGGTTAAGAAGATGATCGAAAATCAGGAAAAACAGATGTCAGAAAAGTAATCATTTTTGAAAGAATATGAAAAGGACGTGTCTTAGCATATGTCTGCATGGTGCAGGGATAGGCAGGGCCATTTCTCTTTTTCAGGAAAATGGGACTTGTCAGGAAAGAAAATCCATACTATAATAAACAATGATCAATGCGGCTTCTGTCCGACAGAAATGGTCAGCAGCGCACGCGCAGGAAGGCAGGATTTTGTCCTTCCGGAAAGGAACTGATTATGAGAGTCATTTCTGGCACAGCGAGACATCTTCCGCTGAAAACACCAAAGGGCCTTGAAACAAGGCCGACAACGGATCGGATTAAGGAGACGCTGTTTAATATGTTGCAGAATGAGATTTACGGATGCCGTTTTCTGGATCTGTTCAGCGGCAGCGGAGGAATTGGAATCGAGGCTCTCAGCCGCGGCGCGTCAAAGGCAGTTTTTGTTGACAGCCAGAGAGAAGCAGTTTCCTGCATCCGTGAAAACCTTGCATTTACCCATCTGGAAGACCGGGCAGAGGTAATGCCGGAGGATTGTCTGACTGCAATTGCCCGTCTGGCACAGCGAAAGGAAGCCTTTGATCTTATTTTTATGGATCCGCCCTATCAGGCAGGACTGGAGTATCCGGTTCTTGAGGCGCTTCAGGGGACTTCACTCGTTCATGAGGGAACGACAGTAATCATTGAAGCAGATCTGGCAACAGAGCTTTTGGATGCTGCGGAGTTTGGCTTCCGGATTGATCGGGTCAAAACATATAAAACAAATAAGCACTTTTTCCTGACGGCAGAGACAGAACTGTAACTGCAGGAAGAAGCGGAATCTAATGGAGCAGTTATGATAACAGCAATTTATCCCGGCAGCTTTGATCCGGTGACCCGAGGCCATCTGGATATCATTGAGCGTGCCAGTGTAACCGTAGACCATCTGATTGTGGCGGTTCTTGTCAACAGCGTCAAGAATCCGCTGTTTTCTGTGGAAGAGCGAGTCGCGCTTTTAAAGCAGGAAACGGCTCATCTGCCAAACGTGGAAATCGCGTCCTTTGGAGGTCTTCTTGTTGAGTTTGCCAGAGCATCCAAGGCAAAGGTTATCATCCGCGGTCTGCGGGCGGTAACCGATTTTGAATATGAACTGCAGATGGCGCAGACCAATCGAAAGATGGCGCCGGAAGTGGATACTCTGTTTTTTACCACCAGTCTGGAGTATGCGTATCTGAGTTCCAGTATTGTGAAAGAGGTGGCGCTGTACGGAGGCGATATTTCCGCATTTGTAACGCCTGCAGTGGAACAGGCAGTGAAAAAGAAAGCGCAGGTTGCCGCAGCGAAGCGGCAGATTACGGACACAAATCCGAAGGAGACAAATGTATGAGCAGAATTGAGCAGTTAATTGGAGAGATTGAAGAGTTTATTGACGGATGTAAGCTCCAGCCGTTTTCAAGTACTAAGATTGTTGTAGATAAGGCACAGTTAGAAGAGCTGTTGGTTGAGCTGCGCCATCGCACGCCGGATGAGATTAAGAAGTATCAGAAGATTCTTAATAATAAAGACGCGATCATCAGCGACGCAAAGGCTCAGGCAGAGGCGATTATCACCGCGGCCAATATCCAGACCAACGAGATGGTAAACGAGCATGAGATTACACAGCGTGCGTACGCAAAGGCCAATGAGATTGTGAATGAAGCGAATCAGAAGGCAGAAGAGATCATGAATAAGGCGGTTGAGGATGCCAATGCGCTTCGTACCGGAGCGGTTTCCTATACTGACGATATGCTCAGCAATACGCAGAATACCATCAGCAGCGGTATGGAAGCAATCCGTGAGCATTATGAGGCAATGATGGCACAGCTTCAGGCAAACTATGATACATTAGTTTCTAATCGGAAGGAGCTGTATCCGCAGCAGGAAGAAGAGCAGTCCGCGGCACAGGCTCCGGCATTTGATTCCTTTGATCTGAAGGCGGACGAAGAGAACGGGGCCGAGTAAAAGCAGTTATTTGGTTATGAGCAAGTAGCGAAGCGGATTGCGAATATCTGCTTGACTAATGAGCAAAAAAGAAAAGACCGCTGCCTGAACGCAGCGGTTTTCTTCTGTCAGAACCATAGACAGTATTGGAACGCGGCGGCATTGCGTTTCCTTAATGGAATAAAAAGATCCGCAGCAGCAGAAAGCAGAGACAGGAAAGCCCCCCGTGGAGCAGTCGAAAGCAGAAGACTGTTCGGAGTGCGGTCAGCTCATGTCCGGCCGCGTCCCGGATCTGAAGCAGACAGCAGATGCCGCCGAAGCAGAGAAAGCAGACTGCCAGCGTTTCCCGGAACACAAGGGGCAGAAAAAGGCCGCTTACAGTACGGATCCCGCCTGTCATTTCCAGAAGTCCGGAGCCAATCGCGCAGATTGTACAGGCTGGTTCCGGGAGCTGTGCGCAGAATCGGAGCAGAATGGAAGAAAACATCAGGTATCCGGCAATTTTCAGCATAACGCGCAGACTCCGACTGTAGCTTTCGTCAAAGAGCTCCAGGGAGCAGCCGACAGCAGGCGGTTTGAAACCGGAAGAATTGTTCAATCCGTTCGCGTCAGCATGTTTGTTCGGACGGCAGAGGATCAGCCAGAGCATAATGGCGGGAAGATAAATTGAAAGAAATACCGGAAGCTTCGGCGTCTGCGGAAAGCAGATTCCGCACACAAAGCTGCTGACAAACACGGGTCCGGGACAGTGGACGCAGCAGTTCAGCCGCCTGGCGCGTTCCGGATCCAGCATTCCGGTATCGTACAGGTCACGGCAAAGCTTGGCACCGGTCGGGTAGCCGCAGCACAGACTGCCGAGGAATGGAAGCAGAGCCGGGATGCTGTGCCGCGGAACAAACGGAAGGCGGAGCAAAAGCGCAGTCAGCAGATTGGTGCGGATCAGCAGGGACGAAAGGATCATTCCGGGAAACAAGGATGGAAGAACCTGACAGTACCAGAGCGCAAGCCCATCGGAGGCTGCGCTGACTGCTTCTGCCGGAAACATCAGAAGCAGGAGAAAGAAAACGGAAAGAAGCAGGGGAGAAATCCATGATTTCATAACATGCACCTTATACTGGATATAGATATGGATATGTATCAGGCATTCCGGATAGAACAGTCAATCAAGCAGACAGGAAGGTGCTTTAGGCCGCAAAGATCAGAGGAATGGAGATCCCGGGAGTACAGAATTAAGAGTTAAGAGGAAAAATATATGAATTTACCAGCTTCATTTCTGGAGCAAATGCAAAAGCTGCTGCCTGCAGATGAGTATCAGGCATATCTGGACAGCTATCAGGAGGAGCGTGTTTACGGCCTCCGCGTCAATACAGGAAAGCTGTCACCCGAAGAGTTTGAAGCAATTAGTCCGTTTCCGGTCCGCCGGATTCCGTGGATTCCGAATGGCTATTATTATGATGGATCGGCGCAGGTAAAGCCGGCAAAGCATCCGTATTATTATGCCGGATTGTATTATCTGCAGGAGCCGTCCGCAATGACCCCAGCCTTTGAACTCCCGATTGAGCCGGGAGACCGGGTTCTTGATCTGTGCGCGGCTCCGGGCGGAAAAAGTACGGAGCTTGCCGCAAAGCTTGACGGAACCGGAGTGTTAGTCAGCAATGATATCAGCAATTCAAGAGCAAAGGCACTGTTAAAAAATCTGGAGCTGTTCGGGACGCCGAACGCGCTGATTACCAGCGAAGCGCCGCATAAACTGGCTGAGCGGTTTCCGGCTTATTTTGATAAAATCCTGATTGACGCGCCGTGCTCCGGAGAGGGCATGTTCCGCAAGGAGCCGTCTGTCATCAAAAGCTGGCTGGAGCATGGAAATGAGTTCTATGTAAAGCTGCAGAAGGAAATCACGGCATACGCCCTTCAGATGTTAAAGCCGGGCGGTATGCTGCTGTATTCAACCTGTACGTTTTCCCCGAAGGAAGACGAGCAGATGGTGCAGTACATGCTGGATCTGGATCCGACGCTGACGGTAGAAGAGCCGGTCTGGTACGAGGGATTTGATCACGGGCATCCCGAATGGGCAGGCGGTAATCCGGATCTTGCGCGCTGCGTAAGGATCTGGCCGCACCGGATGAAGGGAGAAGGGCATTTTCTCGCGCTCCTGAAAAAGGGAGAGGACGCAGCAGCAGGAAAAACCGGATCGGCAGAACGGATGGCGGACAGCAGAAAAAGCGCCGCGCTTCCGCAGGAGCTGATGGATTTCCTGAAGCAGGCCAGACTGCCGTTTGCAGCAGAGGATCTGGAAATGCGCCAGGAAAAGGTGCAGCTTTCGCCGCCGCTTGGCCGCGATGTTGCCGGTCTCAGAATCCTCCGCTCCGGTCTTCTGGTCGGAGAATGTCTGAAAAAGCGATTTGAGCCGAGTCAGGCGCTTGCAATGACATTAGATATGAAGAAATTTCCAAACTGTCTGAACCTTTCCGGCGATGATGTCCGTGTGATCAAGTACCTGAAGGGAGAAACAATTGAAGCAGATCAGCCGATGAAGGGATGGGTTCTGATCGGCGTGGATGGTTATCCGCTCGGTTTCGGCAAGGCGTCGGGAACTACTATAAAAAATAAGTATTTGGCAGGATGGCGGTGGATGTAATGGCAGAGTACAGACTGGATAAGTTTTTGACGCTGACCGGTGCAGGTACGCGCAGCCAGGTAAAAGAGCTGATCCGGAAAGGGCGCGTACTGGTCAACGGGAAGCCGGAAAAGCGGCCGGAGAAGAAAATCGATCCGGAGTGCGACCAGGTATCTGCAGATGGAAAAGAAATACGCTTTACGAAATCTGTTTATTATATGCTGAACAAGCCGGCAGGTGTCGTAACAGCGACCGAAGATCGGATTCACCGGACTGTAATTGATCTTCTGGAAGATAAGCGGACAGATCTGTTTCCGGTCGGCCGCCTCGATATTGATACGGAAGGCCTGCTGCTGATTACCAACGATGGTATTCTTGGACACCAGCTTCTCTCTCCGAAAAAGCATGTTGATAAAACCTACTACGTGGAAACTGATCTTTTGATTCCGGCAGACGCAAAGGAACGGTTCGCGGCCGGGATGGATCTCGGCGATTTCACAGCAATGCCAGCGGTTTTCGAGCAGCAGGGAGAGCGAAGCGGCTGCCTGACAATCCGCGAGGGAAAGTTTCATCAGGTAAAGCGTATGTTTTCAGCAGTCGGGACAGAGGTTGTATATCTGAAGCGTCTCTCTATGGGGGCACTGAAGCTGGATCCATCGTTACAGCCTGGCGAAAGCAGAGCGCTGACGGAAGAAGAAATCCGACTGCTGAAGGGAGAGGACGTATGACGCAGAAAACAGTTTCCATACAGGGGGTCATCTTTGATCTGGATGGTTCGCTGGTCGATTCCATGTACATGTGGAAGGAGATTGACGTAGAGTTTCTGGGACGCTTTGGCCTTGACGTGCCAAAAAGCCTGGGAACTGATATTGAGGGAATGAGCTTTACCGAAACCGCTGAATATTTCAAACGGACTTTTTCTCTTCCGCTTTCTGTAGAAGAAATCAAAGACTGCTGGAATCAGATGGCGTATCAGAAGTACAGCAAGGAGGTTGGCTTCAAACCGGGCGCTGGAACGTTTTTAGCATGGCTGAAAGAGAAGCAGATCCCAACTGGAATCGCGACCAGCAATTCCCATACGCTGGTAGACGCGGTACTTGGACATCTGGGCGTTGCCGGGCAGTTCCGGACAATTGTAACTTCATGTGACGTCAACAGAGGCAAGCCGGAGCCGGATGTATATCTGTGCGCGGCCAGGAGGATGGGGATTAATCCGGCACATTGTCTGGTATTTGAGGACGTTCCGGCCGGGATTCTTGCCGGACACCGGGCCGGGATGCATGTCATCGCCGTTGAAGATGCGTTTTCCGCAGATCTCGCAGAGAAAAAGCGGGAGCTGGCAGACGGCATGATCGAAACCTATGAGGAGGTGCCGCGCTGCGAAAACGGCGAGTGGGTTATTTCGTTCCCGATTGGGACGCGGTGACGAAGCAGCATAATCGGACAGAAAGGAACGGAACATACAGATGTTTGATCTGAAAAAAGGACATTACGGATACCTGCGCCGGAAGAAAAAAAGACTGATGCTGCAGGTGGGAGTGATTCTGTTCGGAATCATTGTTTTACTTGTCATGGGATATATCAGCACGAAAACGAGGAAAAATCTGCTGACGATTGTTGCGGTTGTTTCTGTACTTCCTCTGGCAAATCTGCTGGTGGTTCTGGTTGCTGTCTGGAAATATCAGTCAAGGCCAAAGGACGAGTATGATGCGGTTGCAGCAGCAGTTGGAAATGGGATTCTGGATACCGAGCTGATTATGACCTCAAAGACCGAGAAGGCAATGGAAATCAATTATGCGTATATCCATGAGCGCGGCGTTTTCTGCTACAGTGCGGATAAAAAGCTGGATGCGAAAAAGACGGAAGCATATATGCAGGATTATCTGAAGCAGAATGATCTGGATACAACAGTATTTCTGATCAAGGACTGGAAAAACTATATGAATCGTCTGAAAACGCTGGAGCCGGAAGACCGGAAAACCTGTGATGAGACGCTTCTGCGGATCGAAGGCGTGCTTCGGAATCTGGCAATCTGATAAACTGCGAAGCAGTTATTTGGTTATGAGCAAGTAG
>CAJMMH010000062.1 GCA_905214365.1 uncultured bacterium | reverse complement strand
ACCCTCGTTGGTCTTGTCGTTGACATTGACAAAAGCCGGAACCGCAATCTTCGGATCCAGGTTCTCCGTGTCAACCACATAGCCATGGTTCTGGGACGTGATATAAACTCTTCCGGTCTTCAGATCCTTAACCGGGTGGTTGCCGCCGCGGTGTCCGTACTTCATCTTATAGGTATTGATGCCGTTTGCCAGCGCCATCAGCTGGTGGCCGAGGCAGATTGCAAAAATCGGAACATCCGACGCATACAGCTTCTTGATCTCTTCAATGATACCGGTACACTCCTTCGGGTCTCCAGGGCCGTTGGAAAGCATAATTCCATCCGGATTGGAAGCAAGGATGGTTTCCGCCTTGGTGTCGGCCGGATAAATTGTAACCTCGCAGCCGCGGCGGTTCAGACTGTCGGCGATATTTCTCTTCGCGCCCAGATCAAGCAGCGCAACGCGCGGGCCGTCTCCCGGAAGCACGCTCGGCTCCTTGCAGGTTGTCTTCATAACAACTCCGGTCGGTGTATACTCCTTCAGTCTGGCAATAACCTCATCCAGGTTGTAATTCTCATTTCTGGTAATCATGCCGTTCATGGTTCCTTTTTCACGCAGAATCTGCGTCAGAGCTCTGGTATCAATGCCGCAGATTCCCGGAATCCCCTGCTTCAGAAGGAAATCCTGAATCGTCGCCTCACACCGGAAATTGCTCGGCAGTCTCGAAAGCTCCCTCACAATATATCCGTCCGGCCATGCTTTTCTGGACTCCATATCCTCATAACAGATTCCATAATTTCCAATCAGCGGATATGTCATTACGACTGCCTGTCCCGCGTAGGACGGGTCGGTCAGTACCTCCAGATATCCGGTCATCGATGTATTGAAAACAATCTCACTGATAATCTCTTTGTCAGCGCCGATGGCTGTGCCAGTAAATACATGGCCGTCTTCAAGTATCAGAAACGCTTTCATCCTTTCACCGTATCCTTTCCTGTTTCGTTTTTCATCGGGCAAACCGCAAACACGCGGTGTCTGCACTGCTTCCAAACAAGCCCCGCAGGAGCCGTTTCGCCGGAAGCCGGAACACGTTGTTCCTGCCTTTTGGACTTTTCCGCAAAAAAAAGGCGCACATACGTGCACCGTCCTTAAACTTCCAATATCAATCATCCCGGCGGTACCAACTGCCTTGTCTTGTTTTAACGATTTTAACATGGATAGATTCTTTTGGCAAGTCCCAAATTTCAGGAAATAAAAATTTGTGATATAGAATGCAATCATTTCCTTTTACTGCGTATAATTAACCAATTTCCTTTGTTGTCAGAATATTTAAAAAATTCCAGATATACAGATCATTTTTTCTCTGTATATCCAGAATTTCATTCATCAATTTCCTGTTTTTTCCTGCTGACGGATAATTTCCTCTAAGAGCCATGCGACTCCGTCTTCCTCATTAGTATAAGGAAGCACATAATCCGCCTCCTGCTTTACCTGTGGCTGCGCGTTTGCCATTGCCGCCCCGATCCCGGCCTTGCGGATCATCGCCAGATCGTTCTCGCTGTCTCCGCACGCAAGCACCTGTTCCCGCTTCAGGCCAAGAATCGCTGCCAGTCCAAGCAGGCCTTTGCCTTTATCGGTTCCCTTCTCAGACAGCTCAACGTTAAACGGAAGTCCGCGTACTGCCGTCACCTCCGGCAGCAGCTGCGGAAGTATTTCAAACACATCCGCCGCCTCTTTTGGCGTCGGAAAGCAGATATTTACCTTTTCAATCCGGTCCCCATACTTTTCCAATACCGGAATCAGATCCGGAACCACGTTTCTGGTTGCGCGGATATAGGAACGGATATGCGGATCCGGAATCAGCTCATCAAGCTGCGCAAAATCCCTTTCCCCGATATACGGAATCCCATCCGCGTACAGTTCCCTTGTACACGTCATCGGCGCAAAAAATGAGAATGCGCGCTCTGCCGTTTCCTTACTCATACAGCTGCGGAATACGAATGACTCCGTCTTCCGGTCATACACCGCCGCTCCATTGCTGCCAAGCAGGTAACGGACACCAGGAATTGCGAGAAACGCTTCCGGAACGCCGGTTACCGGCCGCCCCGTCGCGGCAATGACTTCAACACCGGCCAAAATCGCCGCTTCCACCGCAGCGGCCGTGCGGCCGGTGATCCGCTTATCACCGGTCAGCACGGTCTGGTCCATATCAAGCCCGACCAGCTTGATTCTGCTCAGATCAATCATGGATTCCTCCGTCAAGCGTCAGCGCAAACCTCCAGCGGAAGCTGCTTTCCTTCAGCTGGTAAGCCTCTCTTAACGCCGGGCCGCATGCGGACGAGCCAACGCCGCTCATCTTGTAATCCAGGCAGAATGTCACGAAGTCCGCTTCCTCCAGTTCATAATTATGCTTCTTGTCTGTCAGCTCGTCAATGGTATAATTGGACGCGCTGAAGCTGAAGGAATCCGGCGCATCTGCAGTAATCGAACCAGTCTCTCCGGAAATTTTCGCATATCGGCAGTGCCAGTGGCTTCCATTTTCCTGCGGACGGATATAGTCTTCGTGCATCTGAGATACCGTTGTCTCAAACCGATCAATCCAGTCCAGATGATGCTTGTCCTGATAGCTCTCGTACGGGCCATATCCATAGTAAGAAACCTTCTGCCAGGATTTCGGAAGCTGCAGCTTCACGCCGAACCGCGGCAGATACGGCATCTCCTCATTGCGCAATGCTTCAATGGAACAGGAGATTCTTCCATTCTTATCGACTGTCCATATCGCTGTCAGCTTCAGAATCCACTGAACAACAAGCGCTGTCACATTGATTTCCGCTGTGATTACGACCTGTTTTGCCTCCTGCTCTACTGATACGGAGCGGACATTAGTACACATATGGCGGTACTGCGCGCAGTCCCACTCGCCCTGTATCCGTCTGTCGTTGTCAATCGGCGCGCGGAAGATATTGTATGCCATTGGAATTACAGTTTCCCCTGCGCGAAGCTCAGAGAAAATGCCGGAAAAGCGATCAAACCGGTATGCAAACCCATCACCGGATACTTCAATCCAGCGTTCCAGATCGGAAACCTTCAGATCCTGCTTTCCGGATGCCAGTTCCGGAGTCAGCTTCCGCTCGCCGCCTCCCTGCAGAAGGATTTGGTCAAAGCCCGCCTCATATCCCTCCGGTACAAACGCGGATGCCTTTTTGGTCCGATAAGAGAAACGGATATACGTATCTCCGGCAAGCTTCGGCAGCGTATACGCAATCACTGCCTCGCCGACATGGTGAGGCGGCGTCTTCGGCACTTCGAGTTCGCCCTCAAACAGCAGCTCGCCATCGCATTTGCACTCATAGAGGATCCGGTACGCGTCCTCCATATTAGTAAAGTCAAGCAGGTTGCGGAAGCGGAACACACCCTTTGCCGCGTCAATGCAGATCGCGCGGATCGGACGGACGACATTCTTCCACTCCAGAACACCGGTATGGGGTCTGCGGTCCGGGTACATCAGTCCATCCACACAGAAGTTTCCATCGTGCGGATACTCACCGCTGTCTCCGCCGTACGCATACATGGTCTTTCCGTTTTCCGCCTTGCCGCAGTCAATCGCGTGGTCACACCACTCCCACACGAAGCCGCCGCAGAAGCCATCATATTTCATAATCTGCTGATAATAATCCTCGACATCTCCGGGACCGTTGCCCATCGCATGGACAAACTCGCACTGAACAAATGGCTTTTTCGGTCCTTCCTTGGCGAAATACTCGTCAATCTCTTCCCAGGAAGCATACATGCGGCTGAATACATCGATCATACTGCAGTCATTTTTATGGCCGCCGGTCTCATGGATAGAACCCTCGTAATGCGTCAGCCTGGTTGGATCATATTGTTTTACCCAACGGCCTGCCTCTTCAAAGTTCGGACCGTAGCCTGCTTCATTTCCAAGCGACCACAGCAGCACACTGGCATGATTCTTGTCACGGATGACATTGCGCTGTACACGATCCAGAATCGACTCGGCAAACCGCTCATCCTGTGCCAGCAATCCGTAATTCTTGTCCCATCCGCCGCCGACGATCGTTGTCACGCCGTGAATCTCAATATCAGATTCCGCAATCATATAGAAACCATACTGATCGCAGAGTTCCGGAAACCATGGAGCGTTCGGATAATGGCTGGTACGGATTGCGTTGAAATTAAACTGTTTCATCCGCTCCAGATCACGAAGCGCCTGCTCCTTTGAAATCGTGTATCCGGTTACCGGATCGGAGTCGTGGCGGTTCGTTCCGCGAAACTTTACCTTCGTTCCGTTCAGATAAATCACACCATCCTCAATCTTCACCTCGCGGAAGCCGACCGCCTGGCCGATCGTCTCCTCTCCGGTGCTGATTTCCAGATGGTACAGATACGGATCTTCCGCGTTCCACAGATGTGCGCCCGTCACATGGCATGTATAGCGTTTCGTGTCCTCTTCGCCAGTCAGAACCGCAACTTCTTTTCCATCTGCGTCGGTCAGAACCAGCTTCGGGCTGACTTTCCCTTCTGTTTCCAGCGCCACGATAAGATCCGCGCCGTCCTCAGTCAGCGGCGTCTGTACGGTAAAATCGGAGACAAGTCCGCTCTTTGGCCGGGAAATAACCCATACATCACGGAAGATACCGGACATACGGAACTTATCCTGATCCTCTAAGTAACTTCCGTCACACCACTTCATCACAAGCACAGCAAGCGTATTTTCTCCCTCACGGACCGCTTCAGTAATTTCAAACTCGCTCGGTGAATGGGAAACCTGGCTGTAGCCGATAAACGTTCCGTTTACCCATACATAAAAGCAGGAATCCACACCTTCAAAATAAAGGAATGTTCTCTCCTTTGCCTCTTCCGCGCTCCGCGCAAACACTGTCCGATACGCGCCGCATGGATTTTCATCCGGCACATACGGCGGATCATACGGGAACGGATACCTTACGTTGGTATACTGGTTCTGATCATACCCGTGCATCTGCCAGCAGGACGGAACCGGAATCGTTCCGAACGCGGACAAATCATACTCTTCCTTCCAGAAATCTCCCGGAATTGCCTCCACATATGGAAAATATCCAAATTTCCAGGTTCCGCTAAGGCATACTGCCCGTGACGCTCCGGACGCCTTCTTCGGCACATACCAGCTTCTGGTCGGCCGGGTTCCCACATGAAGGTGAGAAAGATCACTGTGATACTTTTTCATCAGCATATGACATGTTTCCTTTCTTTTTCAACTCTTGAAGTCCGCTTCCTTCTTTCATTTCGGACACAACCGCTGTCACAGCTTCCAATGAAAAAAGGAAGTAAACCGTCATGTAGCTTCAGTTTACTTCCTTCTCTTCTTTTTTTCAATAGAAACTTTTTTCGATTTTGCCGATACGTTACATATAAACTGATAACCGCTCAATCCTCTAGCCTATCGGTCAAACTTCCACATGTTCGCCGTCGTCTGTCTGATCAGCGGATCATCGGCAGCGGGTGGATTCCTTCGTAGGCAACAGTCCAGTTTCCATCCTTCGGGAATCCCGGACACTCGCAGGTGCAGCCCTCGTAGCCCGCCGTCATCATTGCGGCAGCCAGCAGAAGGGAACCGTTTCCCGGCAGATACAGCGGCAGATCGTCACGCGACACCTGACGATTGTTTCCGCTTGCCACATAAACATTTTTCAGCGTATCTTTCAGGATCAGTTCAATTGCGAAATCCGGACGGCCAAGCTTTACCGCGGTCATTGCCATAACAGCGAAATCCCAGCCCCACAGAGACGCTTCATTCCATACGGTCAGACTGCGCTCTAAGGAACGCTCCATTGCGCAGGCATCCATACGGCCGGTATCGATCACGCCATACGCCATTAAGAAGGACGGATGATCCTTCGCGTACTTTCCGTAGGTTTCCGTGCAGTTGCTATGCGCGCGGTAGCAGCCATCCTCGCCGATCGGAGACGCGATCATATGCTCGCTGACTTCCTTCCAGGCTTCCGGAACCGGCTCGCCAAGCTGCTTTGCCCACTCGATCGCAATCTTTAAGCCAAATACCCAATATTCAACCTCAAATACCGGATTTCTTGTTTCCAGTGCCGGGTGGCACTCCTGTACCGGAATCAGCGGAGCAACCAGCTCATACTCTCCGTTTTCATTCTTTACGGCAAAATCAGCCATGAAGTCCGCAGACTCCTTGACCAACGGATAGTAGCGGCGCATAAACTCCGGATTCTTCGTATCAAGCCAACCCAAATGAAGCATGTAGATCAAATGCGGCTGCTGCCATACTAAAAGCGGAGCAATCGGGGACGGGCAGTCAATTCCGGACAGACCGACCATCTTCGGCCAGCGTGCTCCGGCATAACCGTTCTTTGCCGCATTGGCCTTTGCCTCCGGCAGATGCTCTTCAAACCACGGAAGGCTGCGCTCTAACTGATCCGTGCGGCCCCACAGCGGCAGATACCCCTCATGCCAGAAATACATTTCCAGATGGAACTTTCCATACCAGCTGTTGCAGGTCAGTCCGGTCTCCTGCGGCGGAACAGAACCGCTGCTGTTGATTGCCATCAGATACTGGGAAAGGACAATCCGGCGCTCTAACTCATTGGCGCGCGGATCCTTGCTCCCGTACAGCTCAATCACGCCCGTTCTCGTCCAGAAATCCAGCCATCCGGCTGTGCTTGCCGCAAGTACTTCCTCTGCGTTCTTCTGCACGGTAACCGCATCCTTCGATGCGTCCGGAGCAAATCCAACGGTAAAGGAAAATGCTTCGACCGCACCAAATCCAAGGCTGTACCAGTGCTTCTTTTCCTTCCCCTGCTCACAGTACGCCGATACTGTCATTTTCTCCGGACCAGCCGCGCGACAAATATAATGATCACGATCCAGCGTACGGGCAAACAGATAGGCACTGCCGGTTTCTGCCGGCTTTTCTTCCTTCGTTACTATCGTTTCATGCGCATCCGGATTGCTGAAATCGGAAGCAGAAATCCCCTGGCTGCCGTACGGGAACGCAAGAAGGACACTCAGACGACCCGCAAGCCCAGGCGCGGATACAGTAAAGCCTAAAAGATCCAGCTTCGGGTCGCAGGCAGTCTCAACATGGCAGCGTACCGATGCTAACGTAAACTCGCTGATCAGAATACCGCGGTACAGATCCAGCTCCTGGCGGATGTCTGACAGCTCATCCTCACGGATCTCTCTGCCGTCAAGCAGCAGACCGATCCTGCCCAGATTCAGGCGGTGCGGATTCTCACGCAGCCAGTTATAAACATCCTCGTTACCCGGCGCGCGCTTTACCGGATACGTTACTTTACGGCCGCAGAAATCATACTCCGTTTCTACCAGATCCGCCTGCGTATACGCATAGCGCTCTTTACTCACCGGAGCGGTATGCCAGCCCCACTGAGACTGGGTACACAGCGGCATCTTTGCTTCCTCATACTCAGCATATAAGGTCTGCATTCCTGTCACATCTGCTGTAAAACCAAGCTCTCCATTGCCGACAGACAGCGGTGACGTGGTATCGGCTGCCAGTAATACCGGATTGTGACGACGGACCAGACGTTCTCTGTTAATGCTCACGTTTATTTTCTCCTTTACTTTTTTATGTGCTCTCGGAATCTTTTTGTCCCTGAATTTACGGGAGTACATCCTTGCCGCTGGAATCCCCTGCGGCTTTCTTCGCCCCGGCGCAGCACTGATCTGTGAATCTGCCCGAAGACGTTTTCATCCTATGAAACAAAATCAGGGACTGGCCACGGCCAGTCCCTGAAAAATCTGATGAAGCCGGATCAGCCCTTAACGCTTCCTGCCGTAACACCGTCCATCAGGTAACGGTTGAAGAACAGGAACAGAGTAAATACCGGGATCAGGGACAGGGTTGACATTGCGAACATCGGTCCGAAGTTTGTACCCTGTACATCGGCAAAGCTCTTGATTGCGTAGGATACGGTATACAGAGCCGGCTTTGTCAGATACAGAAGCGGTCCCATATAGTCGTCCCAGGTCCAGTAGAACTGGATAACAATCGTTGTAATAATTGATGGTCCAAGCAGCGGAAGGATGATCCTGGAAAAGATCTGATAACGGTTGCAGCCGTCGATCTCGGCAGCCTCATCCAGCTCCTTCGGCAGACCCTTAATGAACTGCATCATCATATAGATGAAGAACGGAGCACCAAGGAACTTCGGAAGAATCAGCGGAACGAAAGTTCCGACTGCGCTCAGATTGTTCCAGATAATGTACTGAGGAATCATCAGTACCTGACCAGGCAGAAGCATGGTCATAATCATGCAGGTAAACCAGAACTTTCTTCCCTTAAACTTTACACGGGCAAGCGCATAGGATACCATCGCAGAGCTGATGACCGTTCCAATCGTTGCAAGAACAGAAATAATAATGGAGTTTTTGAAATAGGTTCCGAACGTGTACTTTCCGTTGCCCTTCCAGCCGTTCGGATAATTCTCCCAGATCCACTTGGTCGGGAGGAACGATGCGTTGTTGCCAAGGATCTCGCTCTTCATCTTAAAAGAACTCAGGATCATCCAGAGTACCGGATAAATCATCAGCAGACCGAAAGCAATAACAAAAACATGGTAAATAGCAGTTTTGATAATTCTTCTGTTTCTCATTTAAACGGCCGCCTCCTTACTCATCTGCTTCATAGAACACCCAGGTCTTGGACGTCTTGAAGATTATACCGGTAACAACAGCCATCAGAATCAGAATCAGCCAGGAAGCCGCGCACGCATAGCCCATGTGCTGGTACTGGAAGCCCTGCGTAAAGATAAACAAAGATACATACTCGGTCGCATGGTTCGGTCCGCCCTGGGTAATAATCTGTGCCTGGGTGAAGGTCATGAAACCGGAAATCAGCTGCATCAGCAGGTTGAACAGGATAATCGGAGACAGGCACGGAAGCGTAATCTTGAAGAAACGTTTCATTGCACCGGCTCCGTCGATCTCAGCAGCCTCATAATAGTCAACCGGGATCTGCTTCAGACCAGATGCAAAGATCAGCATGGAAGAACCAAACTGCCATGCATTGCAAAGTACCAACGGCATAAATGCCCAGGTCTTGCTTCCGAAGAAGTTAAATCCATCCGCTCCCATCGCCTGAATCATGCTGACGATCGGGCCGCGGCTTCCAAACAGCTGCTTCCATACAAGAGCAACTGCTACAGAACCGCCGATCAGGGACGGAATGTAGTAAATTGCACGATACACGCCCTGAAGCTTAGTCGGTTTTGTCAGAAGCATCGCAATCAGCAGCGCAAAGATCAGCTTTAACGGTACTCCGATAATTACATACTGAAGAGTTACAAGAATTGAATTTCCAAAGGTTGCGTCTTTAAACAGATTTGTAAAATTCTCAAATCCAACCCAGACAGCACTTCCGCCGATCTTGTAATCGCAGAAAGAATAATAAAGAGAAAGTGCCATCGGGATCAGGGTAAGGAAGCAGAAGCCGATGATAAACGGCGCTGCAAACACATATCCAACCGTGTTGTCGTTATTGAGAAAGGCGCGGAAAGAATTCTTTTTTTTCTGTTTCATATACTGTCCTGTTCTCCTTCCAAAAAATGCGCCCTGAAGGTCACCCTTCAGGGCGCGGGGATCATCTTACGTTTGCTTACTCAGCAGTTTCAAACTTCTTCCAGATCTCCTGTGCTGCTTCCCAGAAAGCATCTGCAGCTTCCTGCGCAGTTGCGAAGTTTCCTTCATAGTAGCCCTGGATATAGTCCTTCTTCAGAACATCGCAAATCTCCTCGTTAGCGGTCGGCTCAGCCGGGCTGGAGTTTGCGGTATCTTTCATAGAACCAAGCAGGTCAATCATGTCATAAACCTTAGCAGTGGTAGCATCAGTCAGCTCTTCGTCTTCCTTCAGTGCTGCCAGAACGTCACTGTTAACAGAAACGCCGCGCTCGCAGTTCAGGATCTTGTTTGCTTCGATGCTGTTCTCAAAGAAGTTGATAAAGTTTGCTGCGATATCCTTCTTCTCAGACTTGGAGTAGATGCAAAGCTCCTGAGAAGAACGAACTGCCATACCGGACTGTCCGTCAGCATGTACTCTCGGGATGGTGCAAAGCTCAAGCTCGATATCGCTCTCAGCTGCAACATTGCTCAGTGCCTGGAACTGGTTGGAGGACAGCATAACCATTGCGGTGTCGCCATATGCAATCCAGTCAGCCTCGATGTTGGTTCCGATTTCGTTCTGTACGCCATAGTCAGCGATGCAGCCTTCCTTCATCAGCTCTACTAACAGGTCGATGATGTAAGCGATCGGCTCGGTATCGCCATTGAAAGCAAAATCAGTACCTTCCATGTTATAGAAGTTGTAACCCTCCTGCCACTGGGTAACTGCGCTGAATACCAGGCTGTTGTACTCCAGAGTGGAGATTGCCGGATTTCCGGTTACTTCGTGAATCTTGCGGCATGCGGCTGCAAAATCATCCCATGTCCAGTTCTCAGTCGGATACTCAACACCAGCCTCATCGAAGATAGCCGGGTTGTAAGCGAAGCAGCGGGCATTAGTACCATTGGAGATACCGGTGATGTCGCCATTTTCCTGATTCATGGTTACAGAAAGCATCGTATCGCTGATTGCGCTGGTATCAATGGTACCGTCTTCAATGTAATCGTTCAGCGGATAGATGGTGTCGTAATATGTAGCCCAGTTGTTGCCCATCTGGAATACATCCGGCAGATCATCGCCGGCCATCTTTGCCTGGAAGCTGGTCCAGTAACCGGAACCATCGTAGTTCTCATACTCAATACTCAGTCCGGTCAGCTCTTCGTACATCTCGATAACCTCGATGGTCTTCTGATGACGGGTATCGGAGCCCCACCACATAAAGCTGATGGTCTCGCCGGAATAATCCGGCCACTCATAATCCGGATCGTTGACATTGTTCCAAGACTCTACTGCATCGGACTCAGCCGGAGCAGAGGTGGTTTCTTCCGCAAATGCCGGCATAACAGCGGTCACGCTCATCGCTGCAGCCAGACCAAGTGCAAAATACTTTTTCTTCATAGAAATTTTCCTCCCTATTTTTCTTTTTCACAGCTTCTCTCCGAACCGTTTCGATAAAAATGCCAATATCAATTATATGTTTTTATTCAAAATATTCAGTGATAAGCTGCTCAATATGTTCTTAATTATACATTGTGATTGTTTTCGTGTCAAGACTTTGTTGAATTTTTCTATATTGTCTTTATTTTTTACATATTTTTATTGAAGCTGATTTTTTACATATCTTTATTGAATTTGATGCCTTATGTCACTAGCGTGTGTTTGAAAGCGGCTTTCTGCAGGATGTGCGTCACAATTTTTGAAGCCGGTGCGAAGCAGTTTCCATATCAGCTTCAATAAAATCACAATCACAGCACGGTAACAGAATGTCCGATTTTTCCTCTCCCACGCTACTTGCCATCCGCTCCTTTTTCCGCTATACTAAATGGCAAGTATACATTGTCTGCTCCGGCGGTCCGCACAACATCTGCTGCGGCTGTCCGTAGGATACAGATGTACTCTCGGAATCTCTTATGCACCTGGCT
>CAJMMH010000061.1 GCA_905214365.1 uncultured bacterium | reverse complement strand
GGACAGCACAGAGCGGAAACTCACAAAAATAGCCCGCGAGGGCAGCAAGTTTACGGTGCAGACCATGACGGAAGTAGGCATTGGCACGGCAGAGTTTGATTTTATTCATCTGGTACGCCATCATCCTGGCATCACACAGGCGCAGATCCGTGAAAGCCTGCATATTGACAAGGGCGCAGCGGCGCGGCGGGCCGCTAGACTGGAGGAAAAAGGATATCTGCGCAGAGAAGCAAACCCGGCAGACGGCCGCAGTCAGCTGCTTTACGCGACGGAAAAAGCGCAGAATCTGAAAAATTCCAAAGCAGCAATTGAAACCGTCTTCTACGACTGGCTTCTGGAAGAGCTTCCCGCAGAGGAAAAGGAGCAGTTCTGCCGGACGTTAGATACGCTTTACTGGAAGTCGAAGAGACAAAGCCGCGCCGGATTCCCGGACGTCGCAAAGCGGATCTGAGAAAGGAAGGAAAACAGCGGAAATGGGAGAAAAACAAAAATTCCGTCCGGATCGGATTCTGGATTACTTCCGGCGGGAGAAAAACTGTTTAATTGCAATTACAATCTTCGGACTGATTTATAACATCGGTCTGCTTGCCGGACCGTGGTTCGAGGGAAAGATGGCAGGCTGTCTGACCGGTATTCTTGGTCACACGGCAGTGTTTTCAGATATGCTGCGTCTGGTATTAGGTTATGCATTGTCAACAATCATTGTCCAGATGTCCAGATATCTGAAGCGCTTCTATGTAAGACGCTTCGCAAACAATGTCAACCGCAGCATGAAAGCAGTTCTGTACGGCAGTCTAGTGCGTATGGGCAGGGCAAAGCTGGAACAGGAAGATGCAGGTACGCTGATTACCAAGGCAGTTGCGGATGTCGATGACTGCGCTGAGGGCATGCGTAAATTTACGACCGAAGTGTTTGATACTGGTGTCGCAATGGTCGGCTACATGGCAATGCTGCTCTGGTATGACTGGAAGCTGGCGCTGCTCTGCATGCTGTTCCCGCCGGTATCCTATATCCTCGCGGAGCACATGAAGAAGATCGTTCAGCAGACGGGAGCGGCGTACAAGAAGCAGGCAGGGGCGCTCAGCGCGGCAACGCTTGACCGTGCGTCCAATGCGGTAACGTACCGGGTATTCGGCTGCGAAGAACAGCGGATGCAGGCGTACGAGATCCAGCTTACTTCCTATGAAAAAGCAGCGGTAAAGGCCAATATCTGGAGCACATCGCTTCCTCCGCTGTATCAGGTGGTCTGTATGATCAGTACCCTTATGATTCTGACGATCGGTTCCCAAAATGTTCTCAGAAGCGGATGGAGCACCTGGGATATTGCAGTGTTCACTACGTTTTTATCCTGTTACACAAAGCTGGCGGTTAAGTCCTCCAAAGCGGCAAAGCTGTTCAATGCGGTTCACCGCGCGCAGGTTTCCTGGAATCGGATCCGTCCGATGATGAAGGATGCTCCGGCAGCCGGCAGTGACGGCGAACAGGAAAAAGACAGAAGCGAAGCGGTAGGAAAGCGCCAGACAAACGGTCAGGCAGAATTTCTGACAGTCAGCCATCTGAGCTTTGCGTTCCCGGATGGACAGGAGATCTTCCATGATGTCAGCTTCCAGGCACAGCCGGGGCAGATCATCGGAATTACCGGTCCGGTTGCCTGCGGAAAGTCAACGCTTGGAAAGGCCTTTCTGTGTGAATATCCGTATCAGGGTTCCATTCAGTACGGCGGCCGTGAAATAGCCGGGATGCCGGAAGAAAAACGAAGCCTTCTGTTCGGATATCTGGGACATGATCCGGAGCTTCTGAGTGATACCATTGAAAAGAATGTCCGCATGGGAGCGGCAGATTCCGCAGAGCCGTGGCTTTCAGCGGTCTGCCTGGACCAGGAGATTTCGGAAATGGAGAACAAGGAGCAGACAATGGTTGGAGATGGCGGCGTCCGCCTGTCAGGAGGTCAGGCGAAGCGTCTGGCGCTGGCTAGGACTCTGTGTACGCACCGTCCGGTGCTGATTCTTGATGATCCGTTCTCTGCGCTGGATAAAAATACAGAAGAGGAAATCTTTGCAAATCTGAAGCAGCTTGCAAAGGATCAGATCGTACTTTTAATTTCGCATCGTCTGTATCTGTTTCCGCAGATGGATCAGGTGATCTGGATGGAAAACGGATGCGCGCGGACGGCTGACCATGAGACGCTGATGCGTGAAGAGCCGGAGTACGCGTCTCTTTATCGGGATCAGACAATTGGAAAGGAGGAGGAAGAGCAGCAATGAAAAAGAATCATGAAGTCGCCCATGTCATTGGTCAGACCGTGAAAGCGCAGGTGTTGCTTTCCCTTGGGATTGCAGTAACCGTAATCGGCGCGGTTGCGTCCTCACTGCTTCCTCCGCTTGTTCTTGCGGATATTATCGATCGCCTGGCACAGAAGCAGCCGATTTCCTTTGGACTTGCCCTGTCATATTTACTGCTGCTTGCGTTAGCCGGCGTGCTGGAGTCCGCAAGAGAAAGCCTTCTGACAATATTCGGACAGAAAATGACCCACGCGCTCCGTACAAGACTGTCGCAGAAGCTGACGGCGCTCAGCGCGGATGTGCTGACGGGCCAGGAAGCGGGAGCCGTTGTTTCCCGGTTTGTATCGGATGTGGATACCGTTGAAAACCTGTTTACCTCCGGAATCATCAGTATGTTTGCGGATGCCTGCCGGATTATCAGTATTTTCGTTGTCATCTGGACGAAAAATCCGGGACTCGCGTTCGTTCTTCTGGTCGTACTTCCGTTCATTTTCCTGTTTACCAGAATCATCCAGAAGCGTATGCTTGCTGCAGAACTTGCAAACCGTGCGGCAGTCGGAAGAGTTACCAGTCAGGTCCCGGAAACCATCCGCTGTATCCGGACCATTCATACCCTCGGAAAAGAGCGGTGGATGGAAAAACGGTATGCGGAAGTAATCGGCGAAAGCTACGCGGCGATAGAGAAAACCAACTTCTATGACGCGGTTTATTCACCGGTAATCCTGATTTTCAATGCGATTACCGTATCGGCGGTCATGCTGCTTTCCGCGTCCGGCAATCCGGCAGTTCTTTCTTGGTTCGGTATGTCAGTCGGAACCGCAGTCGCAGTCATTAACTACATAGCCCAGATTTTCACGCCGTTAGAGAGCCTTGGTATGGAAATCCAGACCATTCAGTCCGCAATTGCCGGTGTCCGCAGAGTCAATCTTTTCCTGGCACAGGAAGAACGGGAAATTCCGAAAACATCCAATGCGGCAGATTCACTTGAAGGGGCGAAAAGCGCCGGAAGAGCAGGAAATGGAAAAGTCAAAGCTGCGGACAATGGAAGCGGTCGCGCTGCCAGCCTTTCTGAAGCGACAGGAACGCAGCCGGAAATCTGCGTTGATTTCTCTGATGTAACCTTTGGTTACGATGAACGCCAGGTATTAAAGGATCTGAGCTTTGCAGTAAAAACTGGTGAGCATGTCACTCTGCAGGGTCGTACCGGAGCCGGAAAAAGCACGATCTTCAAGCTGCTGCTTGGCCTGTACCGTCCACAGTCCGGCAGTGTCCGGATCAATGGAATTCCTGCCGATCGGATCTCTGATCAGGAGCGCCGGAAGATATTTGGCTATGTGGAGCAGTCCTTCCATATGATACCGGGAACTGTCCGTGACCAGATCACGCTTGGCGATGCCCGCATATCTGCAAAGCAGGCAGAAGAAGCCACCCGTCTGACCGGGCTTCACGAGGCAATCAGCCAGCTGGAACATGGATACGATACGCCGTGTACCTCATCCATGTTCTCACAGGGCCAGTGGCAGCTGCTGTCGATTGCCAGAGCCGTTGCCGCGCAGCCGCAGATCCTTCTGCTGGATGAGATTACTGCAAACCTGGACGCGGAAACCGAGCAGGCCGTGCTGAAGGCGCTTGCCAACGTTTCGGAACAAAGAACTGTAATCTCCATTTCCCACCGTGTTTACAGCGAAAGGGAGAACCGGAGCATTCATATCGGTTAATATAATGCCCCAAAGGGCCGCTGCAGAAAGGTTCACAGGACCGGACTGTGGCGGTTCTTTTTGCTTACGAATGCTGTCAGACTTTGCAAACCGGGAAAACAGCGATATAATGATTGAAAAATCAGCGCAGACAAGATCTGCGGTTGGCGGAATGAATTGATTTCTGCCGGAAAGGAAGCAGGAAGAGCAATGGAAACTGAACTGAAAATCCGGAGCGCAGTTCCGGAGGACGCAAAAGCACTGTTGGAAATTTATGCTCCATATGTGAAGAGAACAGCGATTACCTTTGAATATGATGTCCCATCGGAAGAGAAATTTTCCGGACGCATCCGGCACACGCTGCAGGAGTATCCCTATCTGATTGCAGAGCTGGACGGAAAACCGGTTGGATATGCGTATGCCGGGCATCTCAATCCAAGAGCGGCGTATGACTGGTCCGTAGAACTGTCCGTTTATGTCCGCCAGGACTGCCATGGAGCAGGAATCGGTAAAACGCTGTATCAGGAATTAGAGCGCCGCTTGAAAGAAATGCATATTACAAATGTTTACGCGTGCATTGCATGGACAGAACACGAAGATGAATACCTGACCAATGCAAGCGCGCGGTTCCATGAGCATCTTGGTTACCGGCTGATCGGGACCTTCCATCAGTGCGGCTACAAGTTCGGACGCTGGTACGATATGATTTGGATGGAAAAAATTATCGGAGAGCATAAGGAACAGCAGCCGCCGGTGTGGAAACGGTAACAGAAAAGCCCCAACAGCGGGATAGTTGCGTATTGCAATGAAAACCGCAATTGGGCCGTTGATGATTGATGGAATAAGTGTCTGGAAGTTTTTATGCGCCTGTCTTTGCAGTTACGGTTCTGCGGTTCTGCCGGTACATACAAAAGAGTCCGACTGCATCCGCCAGTCCCCATCCGATCGGAATCGCCATCCAGATGCCGGTTTCGCCGATCCATGCGGACAGAAGATAAGCAAGTGCGACGCGGGCACCGAGGGAAATGACAGTCAGTACAACTGACATACCCGGCTGCTTGACTGCCCGGAAGTAACCATATAAAAGGAAGAGACAGCCAATTCCACAGTAAAAGGCGCCTTCAATCCGCAGATAGCTGACACCTGCCGCGATGACATCTGTTTCATCCGCATGGACAAAGATCTGCATCAGGAATGGAGCGCCCAGAAAGACAGCAGCGGAAATAACCAGGCTGAAGCAGATACTGATCAGAAATGATTGTTTTGTTCCCTTTCGGATGCGATCCTGCTTTCCGGCTCCGTAATTCTGCGCGATAAATGTGGAGTAGGCGTTTCCGAAATCCTGAACCGGGAGATAAGCAAACGTGTCTACCTTCACAGCCGCTGCAAACGCCGCCATAATAACCGAGCCGAAGCTGTTGACCAGTCCCTGCACCATCAGGATTCCGAAATTCATAACCGACTGCTGCAGGCAGGTCAGCGAGGAAAGATTCAGCACTTCCTTCAGGATTTCCTTCTGGAAGGTAAAGTCCTTTCGGGACGGCAACAGATCACGGCTGCGCAGCCAGACGTAAACAGTGATGCCGATGCCGGAGACATACTGGGACAGGACGGTTGCGGCAGCCGCTCCCTCAATGCCCCATGGAAAGACAGCAACAAAAAGCAGATCCAGTCCGACATTTAACAGCGAGGAAACCGCCAGAAAAACTAATGGAACGGAAGAGTTTCCAAGTGCTCGCAGCAGGCAGGAAAAGAAGTTGTAAAGCGAGGTTGCCGGGATTCCGGCAAAAATGATCAGAAGGTACGCCTTCATGCCGTCCCATACATCGTCCGGAACCTGCAGAAATGACAGAATCGGAGAAAGAAACAGGTAAACAAGAAGCGTAACGGCAGCTGTAACAGCCGCGATCAGCGAAAAGGAATGACCAACGGCAAGCTTCAGCTTTTTGGAATCATTTTGTCCTCTGCAGATGGAGAAAAACGCGCCGGAACCCATGCTCAGGCCAAGAAAAACAGATGTCAGAAACGTCATCAGCGTATAGGCAGAGCCAACAGCCGCCAACGCGTTGCTTCCAATCACCTGTCCCACAATCAGCGTGTCAGCGATATTATAAAACTGCTGAAGCAGATTTCCTGCAATCATCGGCAGAGCAAAGAAAAGAAGGGCACGGGAAATATTACCCTTTGTCAGATCACGATACATAAACGCCTCCATTATGTATGCTTGTTCTCTCTTATGCAGGTGCAGCAGGATTCCGAGCACACATGAAAAATGATAAAAGCAGCATACCACACTGCATACAAAAAGGCAACGGATGGAGGCCAAACAAAAGATTGTGAATGCGGAAAAAATATGATATGCTGTCAGCAGAACCGCAGATTGCGCAGCGCCTGGCATCGACCGGGGCAGACAGCCTATCGGAAGCCTGAAACTCGGAAAAGAGGATCGGCAAAACCGCAAATAATGCGGCTGTATACAGAAAGGAAGCAGAAAACAAATGGTAACAATCGACCTGATTACAGGTTTTTTAGGTTCCGGCAAGACAACATTTATTAAGAAATACGCGGCATGGCTGATTGCGCAGGGAAAAAATATCTGCATTCTGGAAAATGACTTCGGTGCAGTCAACATCGATATGCTGATGCTTCAGGATATTATGGGAGAGCAGTGTGATCTGGAGATGGTTTCCGGCGGTTGTGATAAAGACTGCCACAGACGGCGTTTCAAAACAAAGCTGATCGCGATGGGAATGAGTGGTTATGACCATGTGATTGTCGAGCCGTCCGGTATCTTTGACGTCAACGAATTTTTTGACGCGCTGCGGGACGAGCCGCTGTGCCAGTGGTATCGGATTGGCAGCGTGATTGCGGTCGCTGACGCAGGATTAGAAGATCTGCCGCCGCATGCCGATTATGTGCTTGCTTCCGAGATTGCGGATGCAGGCTGTGTCGTCCTGAGTAAAACAGACGGCGTGTCAGAAGTGCAGAAGGAGCATACACTGCAGCATATCAACCGCGCGCTGACTCAGATCCGGTGTAAAAGACAACTGACGAAAGCAGATATTGTGGACTGCAGCTGGGATGCGCTGACGGATGAGGACTGGCAGCGGATCGGCAGCTCCGGGTATCATGCAGAGGCATGGCAGCGGCTGGAGCAGGATGCCGAGGATCTGTTTTCCACAGTAACAGTATTGAATCATCAGCTTGGCAGGGAGCAGTTGGAAAAAGCTGCCGCTGCAATTTTCACAGATCCGGCGTGCGGACAAGCGTACCGTATGAAAGGTTTCCTTCAGGAAAACGGTCAGTGGACGGAGCTGAACGCAACCGCAAAAAACTGTACGGTAACAACTGCGGAGCGCGGACAAGAGGTTGTCATCGTGATCGGTGAGAACCTAAAAAAGGAAGCAATCGCCGCACATCTTGGAAATCAGGGGATTCTGGCGTAGTATATTTGCGGATCGGAAAGCCGGTCTGACTGAAGGATAAGCATTTGTATCGGGTTGATGAGGAGGACAATCTGATGATGGGAAAATTAGAAAAAGAATTTTTGTAAATGGGTGGGGGAAAAATTGCGAATATGTTTTTGGAATACAAATAAAAACAAAAGAATTAATGATTACGTTTTGGATATTGTAGTAGAACATTTTGTGGATATTTTAGTATTGGCAGAATATGAAGCAGATATTGAAGCGCTCGAACAAAAAGCAGCATGGTATAATATTGTTATTGAAGAAGCCTTTACAAGTGGATGCGATAGAATTACAATATTAAAACGTGGAAGAGATGTACAGCCTGGAGCTCAAAATGGGTATTACTCGATACAAATTGTTGACAGTGAATATCTTTTAGTATGCGTACATTTGCCGAGTAAATTGTATGCTGATAGGCTTAAGAGAAATATAGTAATTAGTCAAATTATTGAGGAAATACAGGCATACGAGGAGCGGTTGGATACAGAGAAGACAATTATTGTAGGAGATATAAATGAAAATCCGTATGAAGCTGGGTGTTTGGGAGCAACTGGTTTTCATGGGATACCAGTATACAAAGATACTATGAAAAAGTATCGTACAATAATGACTAAAAGTTTCAAAATGTTTTATAATCCAATGTGGAATTTATTGGGCGATTTTTCATTTCCTCCTGGAACGTATTATTATGCTGGTAACGAAGTGGAAAATTCTTTTTGGAACATATATGATCAAGTGATGATTCGTCCCTGTTTACGAGAATGGTTCGCCGATAATGAATTGAAAATATTGTGTGAAACGAAAAATGGAACATTGATTGATGCAAATAACCATCCAGATAAACGTATCAGTGATCATTTGCCAATCATATTTGAAATCAAGGAGGACTAAAATGGAATATAATTTAAAAACGGATTATGATTTTAGTACAGCAAATCCTGATATGCCAGATGTAGTTATGAATAATATATGTAATGAGCTAAAGGAAATCACGAAAGGTTTTGTTATTGCAAACATACGTAAATATAAGGGGGAAATAGAATCGTATGATACAGGAGCACTGGCAGCGATAGCCACATCATTGCAGGCATCCATGCGCGTGGATATTCAGGATAAATTAGGTGTAATAGAAGAAACAAGTTTTAAGTATGAAATGTATTTGACTGCAAGTAAGATAGAGAATTATAAATACAGAATTCTGTTTGCTGGTTATGGAATAGAAGGATATCCAGTGAAGATTGTGTTAGAACAGGATATTGCTGATGAACTAAATCAGAAAGAAGATTCTGGATATATTTATACCATGAATTCGAAAGAAGAGTTTGAAAAATTGCTGGTTAGTATTTTTAATAGTAAGACGCTGCAAAAAATAATTCAAAGCCTTATAACCGCTTCCAATAGAAAATGATTGGAGCTGAAGGAAAAAGAAGCGTGTTGTATTACGGGAATTTGCCACGCTGAAACAGGGGGAATTACAATGAAACAGACATTTGAAACCGGATTTGCCAATCCATTTTTGCCGCTGAATATTTATATTCCGGATGGCGAACCGAAGGTATTTGACGGAAGAGTCTATCTCTACGGCTCAAAGGATTTATACGGCGGCGAGTATTGCTGCCATAAGTATCATGTATATTCCGCACCGGTGAAAAATCTGCAGGAGTGGACCGATCACGGTCCGGTTCTGGCGTCCACCAATGAGTATGCGGAGGAAGGAATCCTGGATGGAGTGCCGTGGTCGGACGGACTGCTCTGGGCGCCGGATATTGTAAAAAGAGGTGATACTTATTACCTGTATTTCTGCCTGTCAGACGGGACAGAAGGCGTTGCGGAAAGTCCATATCCGTACGGTCCGTTTGTTAATGCCAGACAGATCTGCATGAACGGCGAGCCGATTCATGGGATTGATCCGTCTGTGCTTCAGGATGGAGATGATTATTATTATACCTGGGGCCAGGGAGCGTGCCGGATGGCAAAACTGAATGCCGATATGTGTACCTTAGATCCGGACAGCTTTGCACCGGCGCTGATTTCCCATGCGGATGGGGAACAGGGATTCCATGAGGGCTCTTCGCTGCGAAAGATTGGCGGCTGGTACTGCATCGTATATGCCAGTGAATACCAAGATAAGTGGCCGAACAATCATACTGCGCCGACTAAACTGGATTATGCGGTCAGCAAGGATATTTACGGTCCTTATGAGCGTCGGGGCACAATCATCGACAATACCGGAATTGATCCGCAGAGCTGGAATAATCATGGTTCGATCATCAAAATCGGGGATCAGTGGTACGTCTTTTATCATGGATCATCCAACAACTGCAAGTATACCAGAAGGGCAAGGGTTGAGCGGATTGAAGTCGATGAGGTCAATGGCTGGATCAACCAGGCAGAGATGACATCCTCCGGTTTTGCTGCGGAACTTGATCCTATGCAGCGGATTGAGATGGGATATGCCTATCAGTTGACCGGCGGAGCGTATCTGACGGAGCGCGGGGCAAACGGGGAATCCCATCCGCTGATTCATATCACCGACGGCAGCAGCGTTTCCTGGCGGTACTTTGATTTCGGTGAGAAAGAAGAAATCTGGAAGCTGACGCTTTGCGCAAAGAAACTTGTATCGGCAGGACAGTCCGTACCGGTGACTGCAAAGATTCTGACAAATGGAGAGAAACAGGCAGAGATCCGGCTGGATGATGGACAGGAATTGCATGAAACTGAACTGAAGCTGGCAGGAAGAACAACGCTGACAGTGCAGTTTAACGGGGAAGCTGGCAGGGAACTGGCAGAGGCAGAGTGGATCGAAATGATGCCGGAGAGGTGAGAAAAGAGATATCTGACAGTGTAAAATGGTGTTTGGAAAAAAACAAAATGTCGAATGAAACTATGATATAAAGACATCAAGGTTCTTTTTGTTGGGGAAAGAGAGCCTTGATGTTTTTACATTAATATATTATTTATGTATCGCTGTTGTCAAAAATGCGGATTAACTGCGACTTTTCATTATTTTCCTGGAATGTCTGCAGGGTTTTTCGCAGAGTTGTGTGCCGGACTGTATAAGTGTTTTTTAAGAAACAGCCAAATGTCCAGACCCATAATACTGGCCAGAGAAGAGGAAATTTTCCAAGTTTTGGAAAGCGGACATGCATCTGAAGATGTCCTTCTTTTAAGTAGGAAAAAAGTCCGGCATGGCGATAAGAATTGCTTCCGACCAGACTGCTGCTGTCATTGCGTCCCATATCGCCGTCTGATAAAAGCTGATCCATGAATTGATCACAGTCATTTTCATTATAGTGAATGTCTGGGTCGAATGTCTGCGGAAGACCAAGGTAAATTCGACAGGATGCTACGATAATTTCATAGAAATGAAGAATCCGTGATTCTGAGCACCAACGATGAAGCTTCGAGCAGTCAATTTCATTCAGATGATTTGTGACATAAAAGAAGAAGTCGCAAACCAAACGGATTCCAAAACCGCTGTAAAGATAATGCTTCAGCATATGGTGGAGCAAATAAAAGGTGTATTCTGTAGGAGGAAGAACAAAATAGTCATTTCCATTAATTTGCTGACTCACAGGTTTCAATGAATTACTGGAGTAAATAGAGTCCACAATCCGGTTTGCTTTCTGATATTGATAAAGCCCTACAATTCGATAATGAAGTTCCAGAATACAGCTATGTCCGGAAGTTGGAAAGGTATAGATAAAGGCAGCATGATGGTCGCTGACTTCAGGATCTTCAAGGAAACCATGCTGAAGAAGGATAGCTTTCGCAGAAGGAAGCATGGAGGAATCAGCAAGAAGAAGGTCAAGATCCCCCAATTTGCGCTGCTCCGGAATTGGATAATAAGCGGCAAGACTGATTCCCTTTAATAAAATGTAAGGGATATTATTTTGCGTGAAAAGGGTAGTAACACGATGTGTAAATTGCTCAATCTGATAGTAATTAAGCATCATCGACTTTGTTAATCGTTTAATTTCAGGCAGATAAGGGCTGTCTGCGGCATAAGGAAGCAAAAATGGAAGCGTTTTTTGCCTCTGGGCAACACAAAACAAGGAAGAAAACTCCTCCTGGGAAAAGGCAAGGGGAGTTTTTGAACCTGTACATATGTTTTGGATGATTTTAAGGTAGGATTGATTGATTGTCTGCATAGTAAAAACTCCTTATACTGGCGAGGAAACACTGAATTTTG
>CAJMMH010000060.1 GCA_905214365.1 uncultured bacterium | reverse complement strand
GGCTGATCTGGCAAATTTCCTGTTTCCATACAAATGCATAATTTCCGGACATGATACTGCGGATTCCTTTTTTCCGATCCGGCAATTCCAATATCCTCCGATTTAAATATCCATATAATTCTTCGGGCAGCAAAAACTTCAGGAATGCCTCATCGTTCTCAAAATTTTTCCATGTAATCCCATTCCCGATTTCTTCCGGTATCTGGCTGCGGGAAATCTTTCTCCGGTCGCATAATTCATCTGCCCAGCTGATTCCGCTTCCATTTTTTCCTGTCAGCATTGCCCGGAGCGAGTACAACGTAAATGCGCTGGTATTATCCGGATTTACCGGCCGTGCAGGAATCATCTGCTCCACATTTCGTATCGCCTCCTGCATCTCTTCTGCCGACTGAAAACGAGCCGCCTGATTTTCTGCTGCCGCGCAGACAAGCAGATTCTGCAGCGCTGTCTTTACCGATTCCGAAAGCTTCAGACCTGCAGTCTCGCGCCGGATCTGCCGCTGAACTGAGCAGGTTCTTTCCAATGCGCGGCTTCCGACACACAGATAAAACAGCAAAATTCCCACGGAATACAAATCAGATGCCGGAGTTAATGCTTCCTTATGTCTCAGAACCTCCGGCGCCGCAAACCCTCTGCTGCAGGGAAGAGCCGAATCCGTGAAAAACTGACCATCTTTCATTTGCGCGGCACAGCCAAAATCCGCGAGAAACGCCGCGCAGTTCTGACCGCTTTCCTGATCCTGTCCTGCCCATATCACGTTCCGACTGCTGATATCCAGATGCAGCAGGCCCAAACGATGAACAGCTCCCAATACTGCCAGTACACTGTCTGCCACCCACATTGCATAGCGCACCCGAACCTGATCAGTAAAGCATGGATCAACAGCCTGCTCCAAATACGGATGCGGCGGATTATGCTCCCATCTGCTGACCAGCTCAGCAACCGAACACATATCTCCGCTGTATTTCGGCATCACCGCGTACCCTTCCCATGCTTGTGTCATATGCACGGTCTGAAAACTTTGCCGACCGACTGCCCCTCCCAGAATACCTTCCTGCTCAAACTGTTTTCGATTCCGGTAAAACCATTCTTCTCTCCCTGCCGCAGGCCGGACAACGCCATGACTGTCGCGGAATGCGCCGTCTGCTGGATAATATTCCTTAATCACATAATCCGCTGTCTGCCCATCTGCAGCCATTACTGTATATACAAGAGAGAATCCTCCTTCCCCAACCAGCCGGTCAATCTGATATTCGCTTCCGCTTCCCGGCATATGAATTACCGTTCCCCGTTTCAATGGATCTCTGTCCATATCCTGTCCTCATTTCCAATTACTGTTTGCTTTTACTCTTACTTTTACTGTTACTTTTTTTACTTTCTTGGTTCCGTGTGTTTTTTTCTTTCGTATTTGTTCTCTGACTTTTTTCTTTCCTCGTGCCCCGGTTTCTATGCTCAACCTGCGCACGGCAGATTGTTTCATATACTTCAGCCGGATCCTCCTTCTGTTTTCCTCCGCAGACAATTGCGAGCATCATTGTCTGCTCCATCAAATGCGGAGGGTAAAACGCCGGAAGCATTGCTGCGTTCAGGCATACATCCGATGCATCAATAAAATCAGTCAGCCGGTCATAAATCTCACTATTCCGCATATCAGACTCATTATCAAACCAGCAAAGGTTCGCAATAAACCACAGCAGGTATTGCAAATCACTTTTTTCTACGTTCTCCTCACCGATCAGAATCTTCTTAACCCGTGACCGTCCCGCATTGATTCCCCCACTGACTGTCACATTTCCATTCTTTTTCGTTGTCGGAACATGCCATGCTTTTGACGCGTCTTTCTCCTCCGAAAGGCTGAAATTCTGATTCTCATACAGAAGAACCGCAGCAACCATCTTGCATTTTTTCTCTGAAATCTGCATTCGGGTCTGCTTTTTGCCGGTCTGACCGACATCAGTCTTTTCCTCATACAATGTCTTCACTGTCAGGGAATCCTCATCCTTCTCAGCGGCAATTTCCCGTATTACCTGAACAAGATCACTTTCAGCCGGCGAACTTTCTTCACCTTTGGCCAGATTATACGCATAAACGGCAAGATTCCGGTAAATCCGCAGCGCAGTTCGGGAAACCAAATCCAGATATGGCGCTTTTTCCTTCATCCAGTCCATAAATTGCCGGTCACTCGTTTCTGCCGGCCACAAAGCTGCTTCTTCCGGAAGTGATGTCCGGATATTCTGGGTCCAATCTGCTGACTTTTCTTCGCAATCCACTTTTTTAACAGAAGCAAACTGATTCCGATACTCTTCTTTCAATGCTGCCGCTGCTTTGCTTCCTTTTTGTTTTATGAAACAATACAGCTCAATCAAATCATTCGACGACTGATAACGGAATCCATCGCCTGTATCAAGCGTCCGCCACAAAAAGCCCTGCATTTCTCCAACAGAAAAACCCAGTACATGGCCAATCGCAAACGCGTCTTCTCTGGATAGCTGCAGCGTTTTTTTCTGCTCCATACCAAACACACGCTGGATCAGCTGACAATCCTGTTCCGGATCCGACTCCTGCTGGCGGGACGCAATATCCCGCAGAAGCAATTCATAATCCTGCAGTTCACGATCTGTCAGGTGCTCTGCATGCTCCATCGAAATATCAGCAAATACCAGCTGTTTTCCCTTTACATTAACAGTAAAACTGTCTTTTTCCGGTTTTTCTTCCCGTTCTTCTCCCGCAATCAGGTGCCCGGCTCCTGCCCGTTTTGCTAAAATCCTCATCAGGGAAAACCTCGGTGACCTCATATATTTCGCCGCAATACTCTGCAGCTTTTTCTCCCACCGCTTTGCGTCCGTGTCCTCTGGCATAGAACCGATTCCTGCCCAGACAGCATCCGGCTCCGCTTCAATCAGATCAAAACATCTCTGTCTTGCTTCCTTCGTATAACTCTGCATCTCATCCATTTGCTTTCTCCTTCCTACATGGAAAGATCTGTTCCTTTGTCTTTCACCGTCTTTCACCGTCTATCTCCATACACTGCCTTTTTCTTTCTGTCCAATATACATGGTCATACATTCTCAATGTTGTTTTATTCTAACATATCAGCTGTATATTTGCAAGATTTCTATTGTATTTTACAGATATTCATTTTATTTGAAGTGTTATTGTACATCAATTATCCAACAGCTTGCATCATCTGCTGACACCTGCGCGTTTGCCCACTCTGCTGCTTTTTCTGGTGTCTCCGCTGCTTCCAGAACTTTCTTTGCCTGGCCAGGAATCTTTTTTCCAAAGCAAAAATAATCTGCTCCATCGGAACAAATTACAATTCTGCGGTAATACTCTGCGTTTCCAAATCCAATCCGCAGATGACTCAGCGCCTGTTCCGATGTTGTCAGCCATGTATACTGACCCGTAATTCCATTTTCCGGCGGGCTGACCAGACAGAACCCGCCATCTGATGGCTGTCCGAAAATCACACCGTCTCCCAGATGCACCGTCATATAGGTACCGCTCCGTTTATCCACAGCAAGCACCGCTAACGTAGACGAAAACTCATTTTCTGCTTCACCTGATTCATTGGAAAGCCAATTAATGGCATTCCTGATTTCTTTTATCAGCTCATACTGGATTTCATCTGTATATCGGTATTTTGATAATGCCAGAATCCCTTTTTTTTCTATATACGAGCAGACTCGCTGCAAGCAGATATTTCCGCCTTCCGCTCCCTTCTTTTTTCCGGACTGCCCGTCCGCAATTCCATAAAAAGCAAAGTGTCCCGTTTCTCTGCACACAAGAGCATCCTGACAGCCAGTGCCGGATTTTTTATGTCCGGCACCTGTCTGTCTCACCCATGCAGATTTGAGGGCGAGCTGATTTTTCATGTTCTTTTCCTTTTTATCCTTTCTCATCATCCGTTTTCGACTCTGCTTCATTCTCATTTCCAATACAATCGCTGCCTTCTGCTTCGCCCTCCGGATCCGCATTCTCTTCATGTTCCATGTGGTTTTTGTTTTCTTCCATCTTTTTTCTCTGTTCTTGCCGTTCTCTGATTTGCTCCAGAATCTTCTGAATTTCTTCCCTCTGTTTTTCGCGCTGTTTTTCCCAGTATTTTCTCTGTCTCTCCAGGGCCACACTTTCAATTTCCGGATTTCTCATGTCTCCCCGCCGTCTCTCTTCTGCCTCACTTTCTCCTGTCAGCGATGTCTCTTCCGTTTCCTTTTCGCTGTCTGTCTCCTCCTCATTGCTTTCTATTTCATTCCACAAATCCTCTGTCTCACTTTCCCAATCATCACCCGGATTTTCTTCTTCGTCTCCGATAATTCCAAGACGTTCTTCAATCTGCGCTTTCAGCCGGTCAATTTCCTTGCACAGCTGGCTGACCACCCTTCTTCGTTCTTCTCTCAGATTTGTTTCGCCAATACACGTATCCGCAGCGTCCCAAAGATCATCTTCTGTGTAGAGCGCTTTCATAAATACCGGATAAAACTGGTCAAGGATCTGCGTAAAACGAATCAGTACTTCGAGTGCCAGATCCCCAATACGTTCTTCAGAAACCTGCTGCAGGAAATCATATTCAACATCCAGCCTTCCGCTTTTTCCCAGTGAAAATTTCGCGTATCGGACAACACTATTGATTATATTGCAGGCCTGCAGCGTCCGGTTCAAAAGATACTCCGGAACATCAGTAACAAGCCCTGAAATCCGTGCGGAGACATCATTATCATCATCTCTGCTGCTAAAATAAAGCACTACTTTCGGACCACAGTTGATAGACATTCCTACCCCAATTGCCTCATACTCTTCATCTTCTTCAAAACAATACGGAATATGGCGTGATTCAAACTCCTCTGCAATACGTCTGGTTGCCTGAAATCTGTATGTACTCATCCTCATATCCTCCTTTTTTTTTGTCTGTGTGCTAGAGCGTGTTTCAGACACGCGCTAGGAATCGTTTCCCCCAGTTTCCGCCGGAAGAAAGATTCTTTGTAGCTACGATGTTATTATATCACAGAGAAAAAAGCGTTTTTTTAAGCGAATCAATGAATGTTGTAAAATAGCAACGAACTTTGTTATTTTTCTATTTGCACAAAAGGGCAGCCTTCCGGCTGCCCTTGAGCGTGTTTGAACAATCATTCCGAAGATCTTTTCTTTATATCTTTTGTCCCGCCTCCAGCAGCGCCGTCTTCAGCTCATCCTCAATCTTTTCAAGCTCTTCTCTCGCTTCCTGACGTTTTTTGGTACCTTCTGCATGGATTTTTACCACTTCATTGATGGACGAAATAATATCCGCATTGACCTTTTTCAACGTTTCCACATCAACGATTGCCTTTTCCGAAGCAGCTGCCGCGTCAATGGCTCCCTGCTTCAGTGTTTCCGCATTGCGCCGGAACATTTCATTTGTCATATTTGTGACAGCTCTCTGCGCATCCAATGCCCGTCTGCTGTGTTCAATGCCGAGCGCCAATACCATCTGATTTCTCCACATGGGAATGGTATTGATAACATCGGCTCTGAGCTTGTCCGCAACATCCTGATCTGAGTTCTGAAGCAGGCGGATCTGCGGCGCCATCTGGATCGACACTAATCTGGTCGTTTCCAGATCACTCAGGCGCTTTTCAAACCGATTGCACGCATTTTCATAATCATGATAATTCTGGATATCCAGCTGATCCCGCGTCTTCTCCGCACGCTCCCTCAGTTCTTCAAGCCTAGTCGTCTGCGCCCTCTTCAATGCTTTTCTTCCGGCTATGATATACATGGTCAATTCTTTATAAAAAGCAAGGTTCTGATCATACATCTGATCAAATACATAAACATCCTTTACTAATATCTGACGGTAACGCTGCAGATCCTTCTCAATCTTTTTGATATTGGTTTCCGCACTTTCATAGTTGGCAATCAGTGTTTCCAGCTGCTGCTTTCCCTTTCGGAACAGACCAAAGAACCCGCGTTTTTCCTTTTCCGTCGCAGACGTACTGTTAATTGCGGCACAAAGTGCGCTCAGACTTTCCCCAATTTCCCCGAACTCCTTGGTTTTCGTGTTTCCGGTAATAGATGCAGAAAACGCAGCGATACCATTCTGAGCCCCGGCGCCGTAGGAATTAATCATCTTTATATTGGTGACGTCAATCTGCTTTTCAAACGCCTCAACCTGCTCTCTCTCCTCGTCGGTAAGCATTGATTCACTGACGGAACCGGCACTTGCTTCTTCCTCATCATCTGCTCCGTAACCGTCCGGTTCCTTCATCTTTGGTTCCTTTTCAGGCTCGTTTTCTTCCGGTTCCAAGGTCAGAGACGGCGTTTTAACGCGCTTCATTCCCTCATCCATCCGCTCCTGTCTGTTTTCATTTTCTGCCATTGCCTATTACTCCCTTCTCTTTTTATGTGTTCTCACAAAGCCTTTTTCAAACGCACTCTAAGTTCGTTAAGACTTCCGAAAGTGCCTTTTTATCTCCCAGTCTGAATCCGTATAGCCATCCTGTCCAAGCAGCTCTCTGACTGCTTCTGCCCGCGCAACGGTATCCGTAACCTGATCCCGATAAATATCCGCGATTTTCTTTACGGCTGCTGACCCAAGCGCCTTTACCGCCGCAAGTACCTTCTGATACAGCTTTTGTATTGTTGATTCATCCAGTCCCACGCCCTGGCAGCTCTGCCAGGAGTTAACCACCCGCACAGTTTCCGGAATATAATAACTTAAAAACTGTTCCGCTGCTTCTTTTTCTTCCGGGTAACGATCCAGCGTTTTCTGGAATCCGCGCAGGCTCTGGATCAGCTTTCTGATTTCCCCCTGAAGCTCTTCAGGCATTTCACCGGACAGTTCCCTTTGAAGCACAAAAATACAGGTTCCAATATCTGCCTTTTCTGCCAGCTCTTCATAAGAAAATGGCATCTTTTCTTGTGAATTCGGCGTTCCCTGCTCCTTGTTTGCAATCATCCGCAGTACCTGGTATGCCGTATCCGTGTCCTGCAGCTGAAAATAACTGGTTCTTTCCACGCCCTGCATTTCCAGAAACTCCGGAATCCGTTCATACGCTGTAACCCGGTCAAGCCTCTTATAAGGAATGTCAATCCGTTTTTTCCCGCAAAATACAATACGCCGGTCCGTCAGATACAAAACTCCGGGATACGGATCAAAACGGCCATTTTCATCCGATTTCTTCTGATAGAAAACAGCATGATCAAAATAGTGGATGATTTCCTCCTGCAGAAGCTTCAGCTGCCCGGACGCTGATTCCGGAAATGTCGGCAGGATTCCATTCCGGATGGTTTGCCGGACGGTCGCCGGCACAATGGTTTCCGGCTGCGGCAGATCTGCTTTCCGGTCACTAACCTGCCTGTACAACTCCTCGATCATATCCTCTGTCCCTTCTTTCATGTTCGGATTTTCAATCCGGAATAAAATCGTACGGCGAAGCGCGCAAAACAAAGATCTTGGGATTTTTTCGGATTTCATTCCTGCTTTCGCTCCTGCGGTTTGCGACGTTTTCCGTATCCCCTTCATCTCGGGCCGCTGCGCCGCTCCGGAAGCTGTACGCTCCTGCATCGGTTCGCACGATGCTGGTTTCAATGCCAGATCTGCTTCCTGCACCTGCTTCCGCAGCAGCTCCTGCTCTCTCCGCCGTGCTTCCTGCTCTGCTGCTTTCTTGACTGCCTGCTCGGCCTCCATTGCCTGTCTTTGCTGCAGTTCCCGCGCTTTCCGCTTTGCTTCCCACTCGGCTTCTAACGCCTGCCGCGCCTCCTGCTCCTGCCGCAGCTTTGCGTCCCGGGCTGCCTGCAGCGCCGCCATCCGCGCCCGTTCCTGTTCCAACGCCTGTTTCCTGGCCTCTTCGCGGCGCTGCTTTGCCAGAGCAAGTGTTTTTTCATAGGCGTTTTCCGATTCTCCCTGCAGCGTACCAGCTTCCCGCCATTGAAGAAAGCCGGTCCCTGTACGCTTTGGCGAGGCAAACGGCGCCGGCTTTTGCTCTCTGTCCGCTCTTCCCACGCTGACACCAGGAAGACCGCCGCCAGCTTCCGGCTCCTGTTTTCCCGCAGCGCTGTAAAATTTACGGTCCATTTCCCTCAGAAACCTGGAACCATGTTCCCCGCTGTATGTCATCACCAGTGTAAATCTCGCCCGCGTCATTGCCACGTAAAGAAGGTTTCTACATCTCGCGTAAAAAAGCCGCCGCTCCGCTTCATCCTCTTCTGTACAATAATAAGGAAAATTTCCTTCCTCCAACTGCGGAATGATTACATATGTAAACTCCAATCCCTTCGCCTGAAAGGCATTGACAAGCTTGACACCCGGCCTGGTCACAGAAAACGTGCTGTCGCGCCCGATGATTTCATGTGCAATTCCGGCTTCGCTCATCCAGACGGAATACGTCCGCAGCTGTGCGTTTCTTGCTGCGATCACACCGATAGTCGCGTTCTCCGCCAGCTTTCTCCACGCCGCAATCTGTCCGGTTACATACGCCTTTTCCGCTATCGTATCTTCCAGGTGCACTACCTTTGGAAGCGGCCCTTCCCGGTCTGAAACAACGCGGGGCGCTGATGTCTCTGATAGTTCCATTCTGTCCCCGATCTGGTCGTTATTCCGGCGCACGGACTCTGCCAGGCAGTCAATCTGCCTGGTGGTGCGCATCGGCTTCGTCAGCATTTTTGTCGTCGTTTCAATTCCAAGAAGCTTCGGCGTCCACTGCCGGTTGAAAATCCGCTGATTCATATCCATGGCGATTACCATGTCCCGCCGGAACAGCATCATTGCCGCCATCATCTGCACAAGCGATAAATCCTGCGCTTCATCAATCAGAACATGATCAAATTTATCCTTCTCCGGAATCTGCTTTCCATTTCTGACCAGGTACAGCGCATCATCCGCCCAGTCCCGCAGCTTTCGCAGCTGTTTCTGTTCCTCGTACAGACAGTAAATCTGAAACGCAGCTTCCCGGTCTGTCCGGGACATATGTACCTGCTTTCCTCTTCCTTTTCTCGACAAACCAAGATAGTATTCCCGATCATCCCTAGAAACGTTGCGATCCTTCATCCAGTCGATTTCATCCAGCCAGAATTTCAATTCCAGATTCAGAAGCCGGTGCGGACCAAAGAATGTCTGATATTCATCCAACGCAGCCTGCATCGCGTCCATCCGTGCGCCGTCATACTGCGTACCCGGATAGCGGCCTAAAAATGATGGATCCATATCCCGACAGACATTGGCCAGACAGGTATTGAGCGTGAGAAACGTAATCCTGCTGTCCGCTTCGCTTCCTCCCGCTAACAGCTCTTTTGTCACCAGATTCAGAGTGCTGCTGAACGTCAGAATTGCTACTTCCCCGGCTGTCTTTTCTCCGGGAGGATACGCTGCTGCCAGCTTTTTTGCCAACGCCTGCAGGACAAGGCTCTTTCCCGCCCCGGCAATTCCCTTCACTAACAATGTTTTTTCCCCCGTGTAGCGAAGGCATGCTTCCTGTTCCGGCGTCAGTATAACCGGTCCGATTGTTTCATCATTCATTCAGAATCTCCCGCATCAGCGCATCCATATCTTCAATCTCATCAAATGCCATTTCTTCTGTCCCGTATCCATTCAGATCGTCCGGCGGCAGTTCCCCTGCCTCCGGCTGCAGACCAGATACTGCCTTTGGAACCGCCCAGACAGCCGCCGCCCGTTTCCAGAATGCCGAATTAATCATACAATGCCTCCTGATCTGCCTGAAATACCGCATATTTACAGCAATTCTGCTGCGGACAGAATAAGCATGCGCTGACAGACATCTTTTTCTCCTGCCGTCTGCCATCCTGTTCCGCTGTCCGCATATTCGGATATCCAAAGTCAAGCCCATTTC
Source organism: uncultured bacterium (assembly GCA_905214365.1). Taxonomy (GTDB): domain Bacteria; phylum Bacillota; class Clostridia; order Lachnospirales; family Lachnospiraceae; genus Anthropogastromicrobium. Next base: position 1,848 of record CAJMMH010000060.1, on the reverse strand, counting down.
TTCCGTCCGGTGTCTGCAGTCTCCCATACTCCGTCAGCGCCATCTCCCGTACCTGCTGATTTGGAAAACGGACCTTCAGCCGGTCTCCGGGAAACGCCATCGTCCCAAGCACGGAAACGCCGGCCTCCCTGCTGTCGTGAAAACTGTTTTCACCGCGCAGATAATCATAGACCTGCCGCTTCTCCACGTTCCGCATCGCCGGAAACAGTTCCACTGTCTGCTGATAAATTTCATCTGACGAGATACCGGTGATCCCCTGCTCCCGGAACACCCCGTCCAACGCGGCAATCAGCCCGTTCACGGCGTAGTTCTGATGAAATTCCGTGGAAAAGGACGGAAACCGGTCTGCCAGATAACCAAGCGCATACCGGATCGGGCATATTGCGTAATCCATTCCCGCCTCCTTTGCCGTTTCTATTGGCATATCCGCGCGGTCGTACGGCAATGTGCGGCTTTCGCCCTCCGGCATCCTTCGCACGCGCTGTTCCGTGACCGTACTCTGTCCTGCCCGAATGGTCGGCACGCCTCCTGCTTCGCCGATCAGATAAAGATACGGCGACGGCGCGTACGGCCGCCCTCCCATTTTTCTGACCCAGGACAGCTGTACTTCTGTATTTTTCAAAGCAGAATAGATAAAATACCGGGCGCGTATCCCGGTGTCTTCCATTCCCTGTACGAAGCTTTTCAGCATCCGGCTGCCGCTCTGTTCCAGCCATTCCTTCACGGTACGCTCCGAAAGCGGCCACGGATATTTCTTTTTTCCGCCCGGCAGATTTGCGCTGTCACACAGGCAGACGTGAATCTTTCCATGCTGCTTGACGGGCGCGGCATCAACCTGATACAGCGGAGATACCATGCCAATCCGGTCCGTGCGCAGCTCCCCGTCCTGCAGCTGCCCGCTCAGATACAGACTCAGCGCATCTGCTGCATCAGATGGGCTGCAAGTCTCGGAAAATCCAGACGGATCATCCAGTTTTTCAAACAATTCGCCGACCAGTTCCCGCTCTTCTTCGTACAGTTCACCCGAAACCTGATACTGCCGTAAAATCCGGTCAAGCTTCCGAATATAGTCCCTAGTCAGAATGGTACTGCCGTCTTCAAACAGTTCCTCGGCCATCGAAAGCACCTGCCGTATCAGCTTCAGCACTGCTTCCATCCGCTCTTTCCGAACCGCGAATACGCTGAAATTCAGCAGCGGATTGCCCATGATTTCCTGCCATCTTGCCGTCCGCGGATCACTGTCCCATTGCTTTTCAAATGGCCAAACTGCTCCGTCGTACGCTTCCTGCAGCAGTTCCATCCGCGCTCTCCACGCATCCGGCCGTCTGCATCCTCTGAAATACGGCATCAGATCCGCCAGATCCTTCATATACTGCCGTGCGGCCTCTCCATCGACAGTCAGCCATCCGGATGCGAAACACTCCATCAGACAGTCCTCATCCAGAAGAATCTCCTGCCGGTTTTCATCCCACATCTGGTTCAGAAGACTGACAAATTGCCCAACCGGATAGGAAAGAAGCTTCCGATCCCCATACTCCTCTGGATAAAAATCCCGCAGAATCTCATTGGCAGTTCCGGCCGCCGCCGAATACAGAAAAAATCCCTGATCACGGACGCGCTTCATGTCCCGAACAAACTCCATAACCGACGCATATTCCCGGATGCTGACCTGGTTGGAAAATGGACACGCTCTGCCCTCAAGAATCTCGCCTGCCGCCTCCGGTCTGTCCGGTATCTGGCAATGCCACTCATATTCCGGCGGATAGCCGTTTTGCCTTGCATATGTCCGTTTCCAGATTTCATTAGCATACGGATACCGGCTGTCAGCTGGAAACAGAAACTTCAGTT
>CAJMMH010000059.1 GCA_905214365.1 uncultured bacterium | reverse complement strand
GAAAAACTGGAAGAAGTGCAATATAATAAAGACACGAAAACGATTAAGCTTTCTATCGGAGAAAAGAGAATGAAAACTTTTCGGAGAAGGCAAGACAGCGAGTAGCGGAAGCAAACAGATTATAAGGAGGAAAACGGAATGAAGAAGAGATTGTTTGGTGTGATGATGTCTGCAGCGATGATCGGAAGCTCAATGATGAGCATGAGCGCATTTGCAGAAGAAGAAACGAAAGAAGTTCCGGAGAACGAGATCAGTGGTGACGCTGCCAGCGAAGACGCGTTTGTTGTCTGGGGCTGGAACGATGATATTAAGAAGATTCTTGACGGACCGTTCAAGGATGCATATCCGGATGATTATGAAAGAATCGTATTTGTAAACACTGGCGGTTCTGATTACTATCAGGGCAAGCTGGATCCGATTCTGGATGATCCGAGCAGCGAGCTGTATCCAGATCTGATGGGTCTTGAGGTTGACTATGTTCAGAAGTATGTCAATAATCCTGACTGGGTAATGGCAGCGGCAGACCTTGGAATTACCGAGGATGATATGAAGAATATGTATCAGTACAACATTGACCTTGGTACTGATGTGGACGGAAATGTAAGAGCACTGTTCTGGCAGGCAACTCCGGGATGCATTCAGGTTCGCGCAGACCTGGCTGAGAAGTATCTGGGAACGACCGATCCGGACGAGCTGGCAAAGCTGTTTGCAGATTATGACACCATCCTTGAAACCGCAAAGAAGGTAAACGATGCGTCGGAAGGCAAGTGCAAACTGTTCTCCGGTTATGATGAGCTGAAACGTATGCTGACCAACTCCAGAAGCGTTGGCTTCTACGATGAGAACGATAAGATTACTCTGGATGACAACATTCAGAAGTACATGGAACTGGCAAAGGCAATGTACGATGATGAGCTGACCTACAATACCGCTCAGTGGGGCGCCGACTGGTACGCATGCATGGACGGCGACGGTGTTGAGAGCAATGCGGCAGTTGCTTACATGGGCTGCCCGTGGTTCACATACTGGTGCTTAAGCGATGCATGGAAGGACAACACCATCCTTGTACCGACTCCGGATCAGTGCTATTGGGGCGGAACCGGACTTGCTGCAACCGCAAACTGCGCAGATACCGAGCTGGCAGGCAAGATTATGAAGTATCTGACCTGTGATGTTGACGGCATGACCGCAATCAATGCTCTGAACTCTGATTATGTAAACAATACCGAAGCGATTGCCGGAATTATTGAGAGCGGCGCATCCGCGGACGGAAATGGATATCTGTATTCCAAGTCCGGACAGAACTTCATGGAGTTCTTCCTTCCGTTGGCAGATGGTCTGGATGCTTCTACCGTAACCGCAGAGGATCAGCAGATTCTGTCTATGCTTGATACCCAGGTACAGGCATATGCAACCGGCGAAAAGGATCTCGATACCGCAATTGAAGACCTGAAGGCTGCAATCCATGATACCTATTCGTATCTGTCTGTTGAATAAAAATTGAAAGTTCCCCTGCCAGGTCAGGCAGCGTGAATAGAAGTGCTGCTTCTTCCGATCCGGATGAAGCAGCATTTTTAACAAAATCAGGTAAGTCCCCTGCTTTAATTGCGAAAAGCAATAGGCGGTGAGTGGGGACTTGTTTGTATCGGGAAGAGTGCAGACTTCCTGATAAACTGCGAAGCAGTTATTTGGTTATGAGCAAGCAGCGAAGCGGATTGAGAATATCTGCTTTGCTCCCGGCTGACAAGAGGGGAAGTGCCTGATTGGCACAGGGAGGGAACGATGGCAAAAAATAAAAAGAAAAAATCGGTAGAGCGCGGCAGATACGGTTATTTTTTCATTGCTCCGTTTTTTATTGTATATCTGCTGTTTCAGTTCTGGCCGCTTATTAACACGTTTTATTACAGTACGTTATCCTATTATAAGAGAAATGGACGTGAGATCGTCAGCTTTGCGGGCCTGCAGAATTATCTGAATGTCCTGGGACTGGCTCCGGGTGAGCGCGCGTATGCGCTGACCTATCTGCAGAATACAGTCATTATGTGGATTATGAACTTTATTCCGCAGATTCTGGTATCGCTGCTGTTAGCAGCATGGCTGACCAACAATAAGGTGAAGATTAAGGGAACCGGAGGCGTTAAGGTTATCATTTATCTGCCGAGCATCATCACAGCGGCATCCGTTTCCGTTCTGTTCAAGGCGATGTTTTCTCAGTACGGTCCGGTGACGCAGACATTGCGCAATATGGGAATCATCAGCCAGAATTTCGATTTTATGGCAAGTGTTGGAGGAACCAGAGGTCTGATTTCGTTCATCCTGTTCTGGATGTGGTACGGCAATACGACGCTGCTTCTGATTTCCGGCGTCATGGGAATTGATCCTGGTTTGTTCGAGGCGGCCGATATCGACGGAGCGACAGGCTTTGCGCAGTTCAGGTATGTGACGCTGCCGCTGCTGCGCCCGATTCTTCTGTACACATTAGTTACGTCCGCAATCGGCGGTCTGCAGATGTACGATATTCCGGCACTGTTTAATGTAACAGAGACCAATCTCCAGGGTCTTCCGAACGATACTTCAACGACTGTTTCCATGTACATCATGCGTCTGTACAATTCTGATGTTGGAAAAGCGGCGACCGTATCTGTGCTGTTGTTCTTTGTTACGTTAGTAATCAGCCTGCTTCTGTTCGCGGGAATGGGTGACAAAGAGACAAGAAGGATGAAGAAAGCAGCGAGAGCGGAAAGGAGGAACCGCAAATGAGTGGAAAAGGATTGAAAAGTTATTCTGCTGCGTTGAGACACCGCAGGCTGCTGCGCGGCCTGGTCTGCCTGTTCTTCTGCGTGCTGTCTCTTGGCCCGTTCCTTCTTCTGGTCATTAATTCCACCAGAAGCTCCGACGCGATCAAGGCCGGTGTTACGCTGATTCCATCAAGCCATTTCCTGGAGAACTGGAAAAATCTGCTTCTGAAGCAGAACGGCATGCAGATCACACTGCAGAAGGCGGCGCTGAACTCCCTGATTATTACGGTTCCAGGAACCTTCTGCGCGGTATATTTTTCTTCCATGACAGCGTATGGTATCCATGTATACAACTTTAAGTTAAAAAAGTTTGCGTGGGCGTTTATTATGGCTGTTATGATGGTTCCAAACCAGATCACAATCATTGGTTTCTACCGATTCATGCTGGATCTGAAGCTGATTGATACATATATTCCGCTGATTATTCCGACTGTAGCAGCTCCGGCGGTTGTTTTCTTTATGAAGCAGTATATGGAAAGCACACTGTCAATTGAGATTATCGAGGCAGCGCGGATCGATGGTTCCCGCGAGTTCCACACATTTAATCGGATCATCATGCCGATTATGAAACCGGCGGTTGCGACGCAGGCAATCTTCCAGTTCATCGCGCAGTGGAACAACCTGTTTACGCCGACCATCATCCTGACGTCGGATAATAAGAAGACGCTGCCAATGTTTGTACAGCTTCTCAGTTCCAATCAGTTCCGTACAGACTACGGCGTTGTTTATGTCGGACTGTTTGTAACAATCATTCCGCTGGTAATCGCGTACCTGATCCTGTCCAAGTACATCGTTGCCGGTGTAGCACTTGGCGGAGTAAAGGGATAAGAAATATTTTGCAAAGTGGGTGTGCAGATTGTGGGAATGATTTTGCGGGAGCACTATAAGAGAACATGATTAAAAACAGCAGAAGAGGATCTGATTGAATCTTTTCTGCTGTTTTTGTGTTACTGTTTGAGCGCAGCGTGAACAGTAACGTTTTTGTCTATGCGGAGCGAAATATGCTCTGGACAAGTGGAGTTGGACATTGTATAATAAAAAACAGCCGTACCGGAGCGTGCAGATTGCAGGAATGATTTTGCAAACACGCTGCAGCAATCAGGCGCGGTCAGGCAGAGTTTTCCTGCGGAGCAAAAAGCAATCGAAGGATCTGCCAAACTGGTTCGAAAACCTCCCAGTATAAAAAACTAGGCAAATTAATGCGCTTCTGACCGGAGCGCTGTTTTCGCTATGTTTTTTTGAGGTGTTCACAAATAACATGCGAAAGCAGCACTCTTTTTTTGTGCGTTAAAAAATGGTTTCGCATGAAAGAAAATGGTTGCTGTTCACGCTGCGCTCGAACAGTAACAGGAAAGGGAACATACGATGCGAAAAAAAGTAATCATTGACTGTGATCCGGGAATTGACGACAGCCTGGCGATTATGCTGGCACTGTCTCTTTCCCAACTGGAAGTTATCGGAATCACGGTTGTCTGCGGCAATTCGCCGACGGAGATGGGCGTGCAGAACGCGGGAAAGATTCTGCGCCAGATGAACCGCCTGGATATTCCGGTGTACTGCGGTGAGAAGACTCCGCTGAAACGGGACTATGTAAATGCCCTCGATACGCATGGAGCGGACGGACTCGGCGAAAGCTTTTTGGAGCCTGCTGCAGGATTTGCGCCGAAAGAAGACGCGGTTTCATTTCTGGAAAAAACAATTTCGGAAACCGGCTGTTCAGTCATTGCGCTTGGACCGATGACAAACCTTGCAAGGCTGATTGAGAAAAATCCAGTGGCATTTGCGGCGATTGACGAGCTGGTGTCGATGGGCGGCGCCTTTAAGAGCCATGGGAACTGTTCCCCGGTTGCCGAGTATAATTACTGGGCTGACCCGGATGCCGCGGCTCTGGTCTATGAGACGGCGGAAAAGCAGGGGCGGCTGATCCATATGGTCGGACTGGATGTGACGAGAAAGATTGTACTGACGCCGGATCTGCTTGCTTATATGAAGCGTCTGGACCCGGAAACCGGCGCGTTTGTGGAAAAGATCACAAAGTTTTATTTTGATTTCCATTGGGAATGGGAGCATCTGATTGGCTGCGTAATCAACGATCCGCTGGCAGTGGCATACTTTGCCGATCGGTCGCTCTGCAGCGGCTTTGAAGCGTATACCGCAGTGGAAACTGGCGGAATCTCAATTGGACAGACTGTTGTGGACGCAATGAATTTTTATAAGAAGACGGCAAATGCTGTTATCTTAACAGAAACAGATCCGCTGCGATTTTTCACCTGTTTTTTCTCCGCGCTGCTGCATAAAGAGCCGGAAGAGCTGGATCTGCTTACCGGTATGGTGCGCAGTCCGCAGCAGGTCAGACAGATCACGCAGACACATGAAAAGAATATAGAGAAGGAGGCGCAGGGCTGATGAAGCAGAAGATAACTGCGCAGCAGCTTTGCCTGACTGCGCTGGCGATTGTAATTAATGTAGTGGGAGGACAGGTGGCATTGGCGCTTCGCCTTCCGATCTATTTAGATAGTATAGGAACGATTCTGGTCGGTGTGGTGCTCGGACCGTGGTTCGGTCTGGTTCCGGGTCTGCTCGGCGGTCTGATCATGGCAGCAACCGGCGATATCTATTCGCTTTATTTCGCACCGGTTGGTATGATTGTCGGTATGATGAGCGGACTGGTCTATCGGAAAGAAGGAATGCAGCGGGGAATGGCGCTCGGAAAGATTTATGGCTGGCAGGATGTTGCCCGGACGTTTGGAAAGGCAGCGCTTGTGACGATACCGGGAACTGCGGTCAGTTCCGTGATCTGCGCCGTACTGTTCGGCGGAATTACATCCTCCGGTTCAACGGTGCTGGTACAGTTTCTGGCGGCAAAAACACCGCTTACGATGACGGAAAGCGTATTTGTTGTTCAGCTGCTGACCGATTATGCGGATCGGGTTGTCAGTCTGTTTTTGGTGATGGCAGTACTGCGTGTAATGCCTGCAGTGCTGAAACGACAGCTGGTGTCGGCGGATTAACTGGAATGCTTTGAGCAGGTTAATGTACTCTCGGAATCTCTTATGCACCTGCCATTGCGGCTGATTTTCCGCCGGAGATGTCTGAATTTTATCAACGTACGCACCGCGTACGCCTCAAAAATTCAGGCACCTCCGACAAAAAATCCTCTCGCAAATTCAGGTGCAACGAAATTCCGAGAGCACATGTTAATAAAATGGAGGGAAAGAAATGGGAGTACCGGAGGAACGTTACAGCCGGATTACAGAAAAAAATCAGCGAGAGATCTGTCTGCTGCGTGCGTTTCCGTGTGCGTGGGGAAAATGCGCGTTCTGCGATTATATTGACGACAACGGGCGGGATGAAGAGGCGATGGTGGAGTTGAACCGGGAGGTGCTTGCGCATGTAACCGGAGAGTTTGGCGCGCTTGAAGTGATTAATTCCGGAAGTTGCTTTGAACTGCCGAAGCAGACATTGGCAGAAATTGCGGAGATCATTCGGGAGAAGAAGATTCAGAAGCTGTTTTTTGAAGCACACTGGATGTACCGGAAGCATCTGGAAGCGATGCGCAGGCAGATGTCAGTGCCGATTGTATTCAAAATCGGAGTTGAGACGTTTGATCGGGATTTCAGGGAGCGCGTGCTGAATAAACATGCGGATTTTGAAGGTCCGCAGGAGGTTGCGCAGTGGTTTGATTCCCCGTGCCTGATGGTGGGAATTCAGGGGCAGACGAAGGAAATGATTGCACATGACATTGACTGCCTGAAGCGGTATTTTAAGTTGGGAACGGTCAATGTTTACAACAACAATACCACGCCGATCAAAAGAGACGAGGAACTGGTACGTTGGTTTATGAAGGAATACCGCTGGCTGCTCGATGATCCGGCGGTGGAAGTCCTGTATGAAATCACGGATTTTGGAGTAGGCTGAAAAAACAGGCAGAAATAAAATGAAAAAAGAACGTGTCCGGGAGATAAGGCAGTCAGGCAGCAGTATTGCTGTTACAGTTTGAGCGCAGCGTGAACAGTAACAGGCGGCTGGCTGACAGATGTGTTTTCCCGGGCACGTTCTTGTTTTTTCCCAGAGATGTTATATAATAAAATTAAAAGGCGAAGCAATCGCCGAATGATTGGGGGAAGATAAGATGGCAGCGGAAGCAAAATTGCTTGGAACAATTGATATTTCAGCAGCAGGAGGTGCAAAGTGCCTGCTTGGCGATGTAGATGGTGACGGACGGATGGAGCTGATTGCAGTTCAGGCAGACGGAAACATTGACGACCGTTATGTGCCGCATCAGATTACCTGTGTGACGGTATACCGGCTGACCGGGGAGATGATGTGGCAGAAGGGAACCTGTCAGGAAAAGGCAGGAGGATTCGGGTCAGACTTTCCAGCGCAGATATATGATATTGACGGAGACGGGAAGCAGGAGATTCTGTGTGTGATGGATCAGACCTTCCTGGTTCTGGATGGAACGGACGGCTCGGTAAAGCAGAGCCATCCGCTGCCGGATCCGGAGGCGCACGACTGCATTATCCTGGCAGATCTTTCCGGAAAGGGACGCCCGACCGATGTGATTCTGAAGGATCGTTATCGCCGGGTGTGGGCGTTTGACGCGGACTGGAACCTGCTTTGGACACATGAAGGAAATGTCGGACATTTCCCGTGGGCATATGATATCAACGGAGACGGGTACGATGAAGTGATGGCCGGGTATGATATGCTGGATCATAACGGAAAGCTTCTCTGGTCCTGTCATGATCTGGAGGATCACGCGGACTGTCTCTGGACCGGAGACGTCAACGGGGACGGAAAGCCGGAAATTGCGGTCGGAGGAAGCGTAACCTGCCTGTATAGCGCGGATGGGACGGAGCTGTGGCGTTATGACGGTTCTATTGAGTCCCAGCATATCGCGCTTGGAAAGTTCTGCCCGGATCTGCCGGGACTGCAGATGGCAGGACTTGACCGGATCCGCCGCGGAGACGGACACCGGGGCGAGTGGGACGGAAAGGACGGCATGTTCCTGTTGGACTGCGATGGAAAGGAACTCTGGAAGGAAGACCGCAAGACGAAGGGCTGGCTGACAATTGTTGATGCGTTCTATGGCTGGAATGGCGAGGATCAGGATCTGATTCTTGCTTATCGCCGGGGCGGCGGTGTGCTTCCTGGACTTTATGACGGAGCGATGAAAAAAGTTGTTGAATTTTCCAATGACGGCTATGTAATTCACGGTGATCTGTTTGGCAGACAGAAAGAGGATGCCATCGTTTATGATCGGGATCATGCGTGGATTTACAGCGGAACCGCTTATGATCTGGCGCAGGAACCGTCCGGAAAGGCAATTCCGCAGACAAAACGGCTGTATTCTTCAACACTGTATCCGGGAGGAGTTTACGAGCGGTAAAGAAATAATGGATATGATAACATCAGACAAAGAAAAGGCAGAAAAAGACAATGATTGAACGGAAAGAGTACCGCGGCTGCCTGAAGTCCGGAGCTTCAGAAGAAGGACTGAAGGCGGCGCTGAAATGCGCGGAAGAGATAATAACAAAGGAAAAAGAGAAAGGACGGGTTCTGACGGCCTGTCTGTACCGGCACCACGAGCTGCTGTTTTTGTATCTGGAGACATTGGAAGACGGTGTGGAACCGGAGAAGCTGCTGGCAGATCTGGCACCGTATCTGGAGCAGTGGCCGGAGCAGGGCGGTTTGACTCCGTGGGCGCCGATGTATCACATCTATCATCACAGCGTACCGGCTGATCCAGAGAGCTGGGTAGCGGAGCGCGCGTCCAATGAGAAGCGGATCGGAAGAATTGCGTTTCTGAAGCCGGAAAAGCTGTTTTCCTATACATACTGGCATTATGCAATTGTACAGGAAGGACTGCTGAAGGGAGATAAGTATCAGTATATTTCTCTCCATGAAAATATCCTGTTTTCGTATTTTGAAGAGCCGCGCCATAATGTGAACATTACTGGTCGGGAGGAAGAATCCAAGGTAATTGACGGCTGGATGGCGGTTGATCCAGAAAGTCATTTTGACCGGGAAAAGGCGGAAGGAAGCAACTTCCTGGTGATTGATCCGGTGCTGATGGTTTGATGTTTGGTATGAAAAAGCGGGTATGTCTTTCAGGAAAAGGAAAGGCGTGCCTGCTTTTCAGCGGAAATGGCATTGCCGGAAGAATGCAGATTTTATCTGCAATCAGATGACAGCAAAGAACGACAGGGAGACAGAATGGACATGGAGAAATTATATGAGAACCAGAGCTATCTGCAGGAGTGCGGGACAACGGTAACTGACAGTAAAACAGACGGAAAGAAGCATCTGATCGAGTTGGAAGCAAGTATTTTCTTTCCGGAAGAAGGCGGGCAGTATGCGGATACCGGCTGGCTGATCTGGAAGGAAAAGAAGGTGCGTCTGCTGGACGGGCAGATTAAAAATGGAGCTGTCTGGTATCAGACGGATACGGAGATTCCGGCGGGGGAGACGGTAAGGTGTCAGCTTGACTGGGACAAGCGGTACATGCGGATGCAGCAGCATACCGGAGAGCATATCCTGACCGGAATGATTCACAATACCTTTGGTTACAATAATGTCGGGTTCCATCTGAGTGATGACGCGCCGGTGACGCTGGATCTGGACGGTGTACTGACAGTAGAGCAGGCAATGGAGATGGAGACGAAGGCAAATGAAGCGGTTTACCGGAATATTCCGGTCTGCGCGGAGTATCCGTCAAAAGAAGAGCTGAAATCTATTTCTTACCGCAGCAAAATCGAGATTGATGGGCAGGTGCGCCTGATTGTGATTGATGGTGTTGACGTCTGTGCCTGCTGTGCGCCGCATGTGGCGAGAACCGGAGAGGTGGGACTGATTAAAATTGTTTCCATTCAGAATTATAAGGGAGGAACCCGTCTTGGAATCCTTTGCGGTATGCGTGCCCTGCTGCATTACCGGGAGCAGCTGACGCTTATGACCAGTCTGGCAAACAGCCTGTCCACACGACCGGAGCAAGTGGAGACAATTGTAAGCGGGCAGAAGGAAGAACTGAATCAGCTGCGCGGACGTGTTGCCGCGATGGAAGAACAGGTGCTCTTAAAGGATGTGCAGGCGCTTCCGGAAGGAAATAACGGCTGTGTATTTGCCGCAGGTACATTGTCAGCAGGAGCGATGAAAAACTGCTACAACACGCTGGTAAAGAAGTTTCCCGGATACGCGGGCGTATTTGCCGGTGATGAAGAGAATGGATATCGTTACAATGCGGGAAGCGCGTCGTTCGATTCCAGAGAGCTGGCCGCAAAAATGCGGGAGGCACTTGGTGCAAAGGGCGGCGGAAGCAGGGAGATGATTCAGGGAAAAACCTCCGCGTCCAGAGCGGAGATTGAAGCGTTTTTTGAGAACGTATAAGGAAACGAAAGTTCCCTCAGATGAGTGGACAACAGAAGCCAGACATCACCGTATCATTGTGAAGGTCTGGCTTTTCTGTCGTATGTCCTAAAAGGGGCGTCATTTCAGCGTTCCGATTTTTCGTGATATTCTTTCCATTCCAGGATTTGTGACAGGCGTTCACCGACAGCAGCTTCTGCGCCTGCGGTTCCAGGCTGATAATAATGCTTTCCGACGAGGGAATCCGGCAGGCATTGCATGCGGGCCATTTTTTCTTCGGTATCGTGCGCATAGACGTATCCTTCTCCGTAGTGAAGATCCTTCATCAGGGAAGTCGGAGCATTGCAGATCCGCAGGGGAACCGGTTCGGCAGGAGCCTGGCGGATATCTTCTTTTACGGCAAGGCAGGCACGGTAAAGGGAATTGGATTTCGGGGCCATTGAAAGGTAAACAACTGCATGGGCAAGGTGGACGTCACACTCCGGCATACCGAGAAAATGGCAGGCCTGATAGGACGCAATTGCAACCTGCAGGGCATTGGAATCGGCCATTCCCACATCCTCGCTGGCGAAACGGATAAGCCGTCTTGCGATATAAAGCGGATCTTCGCCGCCGTCGAGCATGCGGTACATCCAGTAAACAGCGGCATCCGGATCGCTGTTTCGCATGGATTTGTGCAGGGCGGAAATCAGGTTGTAATGTTCTTCTCCGTTTTTATCGTAAAGAAGTGAGCGGCGGTTCATACATTCGGCAAGCAGCTCTTTGGAGACGTGAATGATACCATCCGCGCCGATCTGGCTGTTCATCACTGCAATTTCCAGCGTATTCAGAGCCGTCCGCGCATCGCCGTTGGCAAAACGGGCAATTGCGGACAATTGGTCATCGTCAATCGCAATCTGCATGTCGCCGTAGCCTTTAGGACTAGTCAGCGCCTGATGAAGAAGCCTCAGAAGATCAGATTCTTCCAGCGCCTTCAGAATGAATACGCGGCAGCGGGACAGCAGCGCGGAGTTCAGTTCAAAGGACGGGTTTTCCGTCGTCGCGCCGATCAGGATAATGCTGCCTTTTTCCACATAAGGCAGAAAGGCATCCTGCTGTGCTTTGTTGAAGCGATGAATCTCGTCGGCAAACAGAATCGTGCGCATGCCCATTTTCCGCCTTTCTTCCGCCTGAACCATCACATCTTTAATCTCTTTGATTCCGCTGGAAACCGCGCTGAACTCAACAAAAGAAGCGTTGGTATGGTGCGCGATGATCCGCGCAAGAGTTGTTTTGCCGACACCGGGAGGTCCCCAGAAGACCATCGAAGAAATTTGGTCGGATTCAATCAGGCGGCGCAGCAGCTTCCCTTTTCCGATCAGGTGCTCCTGACCGATATATTCGTCAAGAGAATCCGGACGCAGTCGGCTCGCAAGCGGAGCGGATGACGTTCCGGTATCAAATAAACTCATCTGTTCAAACATAAAATCCTTCTTTCTTCTGATTATACAGCGGATTGCCGTCTTGCGGCGGGTAACATAAGGCAGACTGGGCGGAAGAGTGGTCTACGCCGGTCCGTCATCAGAATATTCAACC
>CAJMMH010000058.1 GCA_905214365.1 uncultured bacterium | reverse complement strand
TCCGACAAAAAATCCTCTCGCAAAGCCGGGCACAACGAGATTCCGAGAGCACATACAAAAGGAAAGGATAAAAAACGATGGCAGCAAAAGTGATCTGCTTTGCCAACAATAAAGGCGGGAGCGGAAAATCAACAACCTGCTCCAATGTGGGATATGGCCTGACGCTTCTTGGAAAAAAGGTACTGATGATTGATGGCGATATGCAGTGCAATCTGTCGCTGGCCTTTTTTTCGGAGGATCAGGTACTGGAGTTCGCAAAGGGAGAAAAAAATCTGTACCGGTGTCTGTTGGATCAGAAGAGTGTAAAAAACAGTATCTGCCATACGGCATTTGAAAATCTGGATCTGGTTCCGTCTTCATCCCTGATGAGTGGGATCGAGTTTGATTTGTTTACTAAGTGGCAGAGAGAGTTGATTCTGAAGAATTGTCTGGAGGAAGTGCGGGAGTCTGGCGAGTATGATGATATTCTGTTGGATGCGCCGCCGACGCTCGGGTGCCTGGTGATGAATCTTCTGGTTGCGTCGGATTCGCTGATTATTCCGGTTGAGGCGAGTCCGTGGGGGCTATTCGGTCTGGCAAATATGTTTGATTTTCTAAAGTCCGTGCAGCGGATTGCGCCATCCCTTTCACTGATGGGAATTGCTGTAACAAAGGTTGATACCAGAAAAAATTATTTCCGACAGACGATGGAGTATTTAAATTCACAGGATGAAGTACATGTATTCAAAAATTATATCCGGACGGACAGCATGGTTGAGTGGTCACAGGACAGCAGCATGCCGGTGATTGCGTACAAGCGGTCGAGCCGGAGCGCGCAGGAGTACATGGAACTGACAAAGGAGGTTGATCAGCTTGGCAGTAGGTAAAGGAAGTCTTCAGCGACTGAGCAGAGCCGCAAAGGAAGATGTACAGGAACAGGAAGCCGCAGTGAAAACTGGAACTGGCGAACCGCAGAGCAGCGAGCCGGCAGTGACGGCGGCAGAGACAAAGAAAGAAACATCTGCACAGGCAGCGCAGCCAGAGAAAATGGCAGTGTCAAAGAAGGAACCGGACGCTGGGAAGAAACAGACGGCGAAGAAAGAATCGCAGACAGCGGAGAAGAAGACCTCAGCGTCATCCGGACGCAGAGGACGTCCGAAAAAGGCGGCAGAAGCGGCAAAGGGTCAGAAACCGGCAGCGGCAGAAACCGCAGAGCCGAAGAAATCCAGACTGGTAAAAATATCTGGACGGAAACAATCGGCAGAGGCACCAAAGACTTTCAGACCGGCAGACGCACCAGAGCAGAAAACGGCACAGCAGGAGCAGCCCAAGCAGCAGACATCGGAAATGCCTGGCGTGACGTCACGGATTACCTGTAAACTTCCGGATCATCTTCTGTAGGAGAAAAAGACATGAAAAGTTTTGATATTAAGACAAAAATTTATTTCGGAGCAAATTCTCTGGAGCATCTTACGTCTATTCCGTATCGGAAGGCGCTGATTGTAACCGATCCGTTTGTTGTCAAAAGCGGCATGATCAAGCAGATCACATACCGTCTGGATGGAGGGCATGTAGAGCACCAGATTTTTTCTGACGTGGTTCCGGATCCGCCGATCGACAAGATTGCCGCAGGCATTAAGGCAATGCTGGAATACAAGCCAGATGTTGTGATTGCAGTCGGCGGAGGATCTGCAATGGATTCTGCGAAGGCAATCCGTGAGTTTGGGAAGAAGATCGGCGGGGAT
This sequence comes from uncultured bacterium, assembly GCA_905214365.1. Lineage (GTDB taxonomy): Bacteria > Bacillota > Clostridia > Lachnospirales > Lachnospiraceae > Anthropogastromicrobium. The sequence goes on along the minus strand of CAJMMH010000058.1, from coordinate 10,105 downwards.
GGAATTGCAGAGCCGGCGCTGATCGCGATCCCGACGACGAGCGGAACCGGATCTGAGGTTACTTCGTTTTCGGTTATTACCGATCCGGTCAACAAGATCAAGTATCCGTTAGTATCCGACAGCTTGCTGCCAAATGAAGCAATTCTGGATGCCGAACTGGTAAAGAGTGTTCCGGCTACTGTAACAGCGGATACCGGTATGGATGTATTTACCCATGCGCTTGAGGCATATGTCAGCACAAATTACAATGAGTTTTCCGCTGCGCTTGCAGAGAAGGCAATTGAAATCATCGGAACCTTCCTGCTCCGTTCCTACTATGACAACACGGATACGCATGCGCGCCAGAAGATGCATGTCGCGTCCTGTCTGGCCGGTCTGGCATTCAACTCGTCGTCTCTGGGACTGAATCACGGTATGGCGCATCAGCTCGGTGCAAACTTCCATATTCCGCATGGACGCGCGAATGCGATGCTTCTTCCGTATGTCATCGAGTACAACAGTGAAATTGATAAGCACAGTAAGAGTAAGAAGGAGTATAAGCCGGTTGTAAGACGTTATGTCAATGTGGCAAAGCTTCTTGGCCTGACAAATTTCAATGAGATTACAACGGTGCGCGCACTGGTCAACTGGGTTCAGTTCATGCTGAAGGAGATGGATATTCCGTTGTCTGTTTCCAAGATCGGCTGCTGCACGCAGGAAGAATATATGTCCAAGGTATCCGCAATGGCGGACGCGGCAATTGCAGACGCATGCACGGCAACTAATCCGCGCGTGCCGAACAAGCTGGAAGTTATGGAGCTGTATCGAAAACTCTGGTAAGGGAGCGAAACTATGGGAGAAAAACTTCTGCTGATTTTCAATATGCATTCCGGAAAGACAACGATAAAAAACCATGCGGCCGGAATTATTGATATTTTCAATCGCTGTGGGTTTGAAGTAACCGCATGGTCCACGCAGGCACGCGGCCATGCAACGGAACTGGTGAAGGAAAAGGGAGCGGAGTACCCGCTGATTGTCTGCTGTGGAGGCGATGGAACGCTGAGCGAGGTGATTGACGGTCTGATGTACTTCCCAGAGAAGAAGCGGCCGAAGCTTGGTTATATTCCGGCTGGTTCTACCAATGATTTCGCGTCTACGCTCCAGCTTCCGACCAAGATTTCCCAGTCGACGGAGCTGGTGATGAAGCAGACATTCGCGCGGATTGATATCGGCAGTTTTTTAGATGATTATTTTGTCTATGTGGCTGCGTTCGGCGCATTTACTGCAGTTTCCTACAATACGCCGCAGCAGAATAAAAATATTCTTGGGCATCAGGCATATATCATCGAGGGAATCCGACAGGTTTCCAATATCCGTCCGTATCATATGAAGGTGACGGTCGGCGGAGAGGTGATCGAAGGCGATTTCGTATATGGTATGGTATACAATGCGGATAGTGTCGGAGGCTTCAAAAATCTTTCGGGAAAGCAGGTAGAGCTGGACGATGGAGAGCTGGACGTTATGCTGATCAAGGCTCCGGACAATGCAGTTGAGTGGCCTGCGCTGCTGACCGATCTGCTGACTAAAAACAACTCTTCCAAGTTTATTCATTCTTACCGGATATCCTCCATTACCTTTGAGGCGGACGAGGAAACAGACTGGGTGCTTGATGGAGAGTACGGTGGTGCACATAAGAAGGTCGAAATCAGTACTGCGCATCAGGCAATTGAGATGGCGGTCGATCTGGAAACGCTCCGGAGGCAGGGGGTTGTCCGTTCGGCAGTATAAGGAACAACGTTTGCTTTTGCTGTGGTTTGAAGCATGCAGAGAACTGCGTAATTATTTGCGCGGGGCCTGAAGTGCAACGGTTTGGGCATATCCATGGCAAAGAATATCGGCACATTTGGATTTTTGACAGGAAAAGTCCGGATGTGCCGGTCTTTTTTGCAGAAATTTAAAAAAATACTTTACAATTTGGATGGAATCTGCTATCATATATATTTGCTGAACTATGCCGCTGAAAAAACCGGGAAGAGAACAGGCCGAAATCTGGCCGCGCCGGCAAAAATGATGAACTGCGGTACGGGTAGGCGTTGCGCAGACAGTGTCTGCAGTTTCAGCTGATGCGGGTATATGCCCGTGTATTTCATCTTACCGGAGTGTGAACAGCAACGATAACGATGAAAGAACAATGGAAAGGAATGTGCGAATGGATAAAGAGGTTCTGAAAGAACGGTTGGCAAAACTTGCGGAGATTGGTATCAGCAAAAATCGTACATTGGATTTCAATGATGTAAATGATTTCTTTGCGGGAGAGACGCTGACTCCGGAGGAACTGGAGGAAGTATATAATTACCTTGAGAACAAAAAGATCGATGTCCTTCGTGTTGCGGATGCGGATGTCAGTTCGGATGAGGATTTTGAAAAAGATATGGACTTCTCAGATGAAGAGGAAGATATTGATCTTGACGCAATCGATCTTCTTGAAGGCGTCGGCACCGAGGATCCGGTTCGTATGTACTTAAAGGAGATCGGAACCGTACCGCTTCTTACCGCAGAAGAGGAAGTAGAGCTGGCAAAGAAGAAGTCTGCTGGCGATGTTTCAGCAAAAGAGCGCCTGATCGAGGCGAACCTTCGTCTGGTAGTCAGCATTGCAAAGCGTTATACCGGAAGAGGCATGAGCTTTCTGGATCTGGTTCAGGAGGGAAATCTTGGACTGATTAAGGGCGTTGAGAAGTTTGATTACCAGAAGGGTTATAAGCTCAGTACCTATGCAACCTGGTGGATCCGCCAGTCTGTAACCAGAGCGCTTGCCGATCAGGCAAGAACGATCCGTGTTCCGGTACATATGGTAGAGACCATCAATAAGATGTCTAAGATGCAGAGAAAGCTGACGCTTGATCTTGGTTATGAGCCGAGTGTTGCAGAGCTTGCAAAAGCTCTGGATATGAGCGAGGACAAGGTCATGGAAATCATGCAGATAGCCCGTGAGCCTGCGTCTTTGGAGACTCCGATCGGTGAAGAGGATGATTCCAATCTGGGCGATTTTGTTGCGGACAGCAATGCAGTGACTCCGGAAGGCAATGTAGAGTCGGCAATGCTGAGAGATCATATTGATTCGCTTCTCGGCGATCTGAAGGAGAGAGAGCGTCAGGTCATTGAGCTGCGGTTCGGATTAAAGGATGGTCATCCGCGTACGCTTGAAGAAGTTGGCAAGGAGTTCAGTGTTACCCGTGAGCGTATCCGTCAGATTGAGGCGAAAGCGCTCCGTAAGCTTCGCAACCCGGTAAGAAGCAAAAAGATCCGGGATTTCTTACAGTGATGGAGCAGGAAACACAGCAGGTAAATTACCAGAGGATTTTGGATCATACATTGGAGGACCTGACCCGGAAGGGCTGGGTCCCTTCACTGTTTCTGCACAGTTGCTGCGCTCCGTGTAGCAGTTATGTACTGGAATATTTGTCACAGTATTTTTCGATTACAGTTTTTTATTATAACCCGAACATCACGGATGAAACGGAGTACCGGCACCGGGTGGAAGAGTTAGGACGGCTGATCAGGGAGCTTCCGGCGAAGCATCCGATCACACTGATGAAAGGCGCATATGAGCCGGAAAAGTTCTTTGCGATGGCGAAGGGGTTTGAGCAGGAGCCAGAAGGCGGCGCGCGCTGCTGGCATTGTTATCGGCTGCGGTTAGAAGAGTCGGCGGCGCAGGCGGCTGCGCTTGGGATGGATTATTTTACAACTACGCTGTCGATCAGCCCGCTGAAGCGGGCACAGTGGCTCAACCGGATCGGAAAAGAGATGGCAGAGAAGTATCAGGTTTCTTATTTGTATTCCGATTTCAAGAAAAAAGGCGGGTATCAGCGCTCAATCGAATTGTCACGTGAATATCATCTGTACCGGCAGGATTACTGCGGGTGCATTTACTCAAAAGAAGAGAGAGACAGACGCCAGGCACAGTAATGTACCGGGCGTCTGTCTCTCTTTTTTCACTTTACAGGAAATCGCCTTTCTGCAAGGCAAAAACGCTCCGCGGGGATGCGCAGCGCACTGCGGTATACAATGCAGCTGGTATCAGTCCCGTCAGATCAGCGTCCGGCCTTCAGGAATGCAATATATCCCTTCGTTGTCTCAAAGACATCTGCCTTGCTGACAACTTCCCACGGTGCGTGCATGTTCTGAACCGGAACGCCGCAGTCGATGACTTCCATATCGTAGTTTGCCAGGATGTAAGCGATTGTTCCGCCGCCGCCCTGGTCAACCTTACCGAGCTCGCAGGTCTGGAAGAAAACATGGTTTTCGTCCATAACCCGGCGCAGGTAAGCCATATACTCCGCATTTGCGTCGTTACAGCCGCTCTTTCCGCGGGAACCAGTATACTTGTTAAAGGAGAATCCGCGTCCGAAATATGCGGAGTTCTTTGGCTCGCAAACCTCTGGGAAGTTCGGATCATAGGCGATGCTGACATCGGAAGAGAGCATCTTGGAGTTCTTTAAGCAGCGGCGAAGAAGCAGGTCATTGTAGGAATCGCAGGTCAGCGCCAGCAGCTCGGCAACCGTGTTCTCAAAGAAACGGGACTGCATGCCGGTTGCGCCGACACTTCCGATTTCTTCTTTATCGACTAACAGGCACACGCTGGTGTACTGTGGATTCTCTACGTCAAGCATTGCGCGCAGAGAAGTGTATGCGCAGACACGGTCGTCATGTCCGTAGCCGATCAGCATGCTGCGGTCAAGGCCGTAATCTCTTGCCGGACCGGCCGGAACAATTTCAAGTTCTGCGGACAGGAAATCCTCTTCCTCGATACCATACTTCTCAGCCAGGATGGAAAGCAGATAAGCTTTTACCTTTTCCTTCTTGTCAGAGCCGGCATCAGCCGGATCAGGTCTGCTGCCGACAGTAACGTTCAGTGCTTCGCCCTCGATCACCTTGGCTGCGGTTTTCTGGAGCTGGTCGCCTGCTAAGTGGATCAGCAGATCAGAAATGCCGACAACCGGATCTGACGGATCTTCACCGATGATAACCGGAACCACAGTGCCGTCCTTCTTTGCAACTACACCGTGGATGGCGAGCGGAAGGGCAACCCACTGATACTTCTTGATGCCGCCGTAGTAGTGGGTGTCAAGCAGGCAGATATCGGAATCCTCATAGACCGGGTTCTGCTTTAAGTCCAGACGCGGAGAGTCTACGTGAGCGCCGAGAATATGAAGTCCTGCAGTCATCGGCTCTGTACCGATACAAAAAAGAGCCAGCGTCTTTCCCATGTTGCAGGCATAAACACGGTCGCCGGCCTGCAGGCGGGTTCCTTCACGGATTACATTGTCCAGATTGCGGTAGCCAGCCTGCTCTGCAATACGGATGCTTTCTGAAACACATTCACGTTCCGTCTTGCAGGAAGAGATAAAGTTCCGGTAATCCTCAGCGAGCGCCATGACACGGGAAAGCTCATCTGCGGAGTAGGAATTCCACGCATTTTTTCGTTCCATAATAAGTTTTATCCTCCGGTTTTCCGGTTTTTCCGGAAGATACGCAAATGGAACCGGCCGGAAAAACCACTCATTGTATGCGCACAGAAAATGCCATTCCGCTGACCCAAAATTCTGCATACAGGATTTCGATTTACACGCGCGGAAGCTGCGGACAGCAGACTCGGACAAAAGGTACGCTCATACAGTTTCTATCATAGCACAAAAAAGGGGATTGTGGGGATGGAAAATCTTTTCCTTTTATGGATTTTTAAAGCAATTTGCAAAAATTAGGTTGAATTATTTACAAAAACGGGATACAATGGTAAACGGCAGAAAATGGTTGCGGTAGTTTACCGCATGCTTTACCTCCGAAAAAAAAGGGGGTACCATTTCAATATAAGGACAATGGAGGAAAGATTATGAGTACAACATCACAGACATCAGCAAGTCAAAGAGTTGCCGCTTTACTTGATGATAGCAGTTTTGTTGAAATCGGCGGATTAGTAACTGCCAGAAGCACAGATTTCAACTTACAGGCAAAAAAGACGCCTGCAGATGGCGTATTAACCGGATACGGCACAATTGAAGGAAACCTGGTATATGTATACAGCCAGGATGCTTCTGTACTGGGCGGTTCTCTGGGTGAGATGCATGCAAGAAAGATTGAAAAGCTGTACACACTGGCAATGAAGGTAGGCGCTCCGGTGATCGGTCTTGTAGACTGTGCAGGATTGAGACTGGAAGAGGCGACCGATGCGCTGACCGCATTCGCAAAGCTGTATACCTGTCAGGCAACGGCATCCGGCGTAATTCCGCAGATCACTGCAGTATTTGGCACCTGCGGCGGTGGTATGGCAGTTGTTCCGGCTCTGACCGATTTCACATTTATGGAGTCTGAGAAGGCAAAGCTGTTTGTAAATTCTCCGAATGCGCTTGATGGCAATAAGAAGGAGAATACGGCGTCCGCAGCGTTCCAGAGCGAGGAAGCAGGTCTGATTGATGCAACTGGAACGGAAGAGGAAATCCTTGGCGAGATCCGTACTCTGGTATCGGTTCTTCCGGCAAACAATGAGGATGATATGTCCTATGAGGAGTGCACGGATGATCTGAACCGTCTTTGCGCAGATCTTGAGGCATCCGCAGCAGATCCAGCGCTTGCGCTGTCTATGATTTCTGATAATGGCTTCGTATTTGAGGCAAAGAAGAACTACGCAAAGGATATGGTAACCGCTCTGATCCGTCTGAACGGAAATACCGTAGGCGTTGTTGCAAACCGCACCGCTATTTATGATGAGGAAGGAAATGAGGCTGAGAAGTTTGAAGCGGTTCTGACCAGCAGAGGCGCAGAGAAGGCAGCAGACTTTATCGAGTTCTGTGACGCGTTCTCCATTCCGGTTCTGACCCTGGCAAATGTAAAGGGATACAAGGCAACCGTATGTGAAGAGAAGAAGATCGCGAGAGCAGCTGCAAAGCTGATCTACGCATATGCGGATGCTACCGTTCCGAAGATCAGCGTGATCACCGGAGCTGCAAACGGAACTGCCGCGCTGGCAATGACCCAGGGCGCTGATCTGGTTTATGCATGGCCGGATGCGGTTGTCGGAATGATGGACGCAGAGGCTGCTGCAAGAATTATCTATGCGGACGAGATTGCGGCTGCAGACGATAAGGCAGCTCTGATCCGTGAGAAGACCGCGGCATATGCCGAGGTTACCAGTGCAGAGGCTGCTGCGGGCAGAGGCTTTGTTGACAGCATCATCGCTCCGGAAGCAACCCGCAAGAATGTCATTGCGGCATTTGAGATGTTATTTACCAAGAGAGAGGATCGTCCCGGCAAGAAGCATGGTACGGTCTGAGACCAAGAGGTGACGGAATATGAAAAAGAAGATTTTTGCATTGCTTTTTTCCATGCTGATCTGTCTCTTTTCGCTGACCGCCTGCGTTTCAACGGAACAGCCGGTTACCGATACCAGCATTGAAGAGTCTCTGAGTTCCAGCGCAACCGGCATGATTGAAAAGATCACGGCAATGGATGATGCCAAGCTCGACGAGATGATCGAGTATTACGGTATTGACGGCATGAAGCCGGATTCAGGCCTGTTAAGCGGACTGACATCCTGGAAGAACAACCGTGAGGATCTGGGCGCGTATGTGTCAACCGGAGATTGCACCGTTGTATACGATACATCCAATAAGAGATATGTAGCGAAGGCAGAGGTTACGTTTGAAAAGCGTACCTGTGAGTTCAAGATGCTTGTTAATAAGCAGCTGGATACGATCAACAGCATAGCGTTCAACCCGAATTTCACCTTCGGCGAGAAGATGGGAAGAGCCGGCATGAATACTGTTATGGGTATTGCAACCGTATTTATGATGCTGATTCTGATCAGCCTGCTTATCTACTGCTTTAAGTTCATCCACGCGTGGGAAGAGAAGAAAAACAATGCAGCAAAAGCAGCTCAGGCGTCTGCAGCGAATGTAGAGGCAGCGTTGGAAGAGAGCGAGTCGGAGGCAGCGGAAGAGGAAGAAGAGTTGTCTGACGATCTGGAGCTGGTTGCCGTAATTTCAGCGGCAATTGCAGCTTATGAAGGTAGTGAAAGCGCAGACGGACTGGTAGTACGTTCTATTAAGCGTGCAAAGTCCGGAAGCTGGAAAAGAGCATAACAGGAGGAAAAAACGATGAAAAACTATACCATTACAGTAAACGGCAATGTATATGATGTAACAGTAGAAGAGGGAACCGGATCCGCAGCAGCTGCAGCACCGGCAGCAGCTCCAAAGGCGGCACCGAAGGCTGCTCCGAAGGCAGCAGCAAAGGCAGCGCCGGCAGGCGCTGAGGGCGCAGTTAAGGTAAACGCTCCGATGCCGGGCAAGATCATCGCAGTGAAGGCTGCTGCAGGCGAGGCTGTTAAGAAGGGACAGGTTGTTGTTGTTCTTGAGGCAATGAAGATGGAGAACGATATCGTTGCGCCGCAGGACGGAACCGTAGCAACCATTAATGTGGCAGCAGGACAGTCCGTAGAGTCCGGAGCTGTACTGGTTACGCTGAACTAATGGAGATCCCGGAAGGGATTTATGAAACTACGGGAGGAATTAGACAATGAACTATATTATTGAGACTATGGGCAATCTAATCCACCAGACCGCGTTTTTTAACCTGACATGGGGCAACTATCTGATGATCCTTGTCGCGCTGATTTTCATGTATCTGGCGATTGCAAAAGAGTATGAGCCCCTGCTGTTAGTTCCGATTTCCTTTGGTATGCTGCTTGTAAACATGTATCCGAGCATTATGGCAGATCCAAGCGAAACATCCAACGGCGTCGGCGGATTATTGCACTATTTCTACATTCTGGATGAGTGGAGTATTCTCCCCTCTCTGATTTTCATGGGCGTCGGAGCAATGACAGACTTCGGCCCGCTGATTGCAAACCCGATCAGCTTCCTGATGGGAGCTGCCGCACAGCTTGGTATTTATGTTGCTTATTTCCTTGCGATCCTGCTTGGATTTAACGATAAGGCTGCTGCAGCGATCTCCATCATCGGCGGCGCGGACGGCCCGACCTCCATCTTCCTTTGCGGTAAGCTGGGACAGACTGAGTACATGGGACCGATTGCGGTTGCTGCGTATTCCTACATGTCTCTGGTTCCGATCATTCAGCCGCCGATTATGAAAGCGCTGACAACGGAAGAAGAGAGAAAGATCAAGATGGAGCAGCTGCGTCCGGTTTCCAAGCTGGAGCGTATCCTGTTCCCGATCATCGTTACCATTGTTGTTGTTATGATTCTGCCGGATACGGCTCCGCTGATCGGTATGCTGATGCTTGGTAACCTGTTCCGTGAGAGCGGCGTTGTAAAGCAGCTGACAGAGACCGCTTCCAACGCACTGATGTATATTGTTGTTATTCTTCTGGGTACCTCTGTTGGAGCAACTACCAGCGCAGAGGCATTCCTGAAGATCGATACCCTGAAAATCGTTGCGCTTGGTCTGGCTGCGTTCGCGTTTGGTACGGCAGGCGGCGTTCTGCTTGGAAAACTGATGTGCAAGATTACCAAGGGCAAGATCAATCCGCTGATTGGTTCCGCCGGCGTATCGGCAGTGCCGATGGCAGCCCGCGTATCACAGAAGGTTGGATCAGAAGCAGATCCGACTAACTTCCTGCTGATGCATGCGATGGGCCCGAATGTTGCAGGTGTTATCGGAACAGCAGTTGCGGCGGGCGCGTTTATGGCTATTTTCGGAGTATAAAAACTGGCGGGTATGCGGAGCGGAATGTGCTTCCGCCCGCATCCCGGATTTGACTAACGTGGAGGTATAAAAATGGCAGAAGTTGCTAAAAAACCGGTAAAGATTATGGAGACTGTGCTCCGTGACGCGCACCAGTCCCTGATTGCTACCCGTATGACAACCGAGCAGATGCTGCCGATCGTTGATAAAATGGATCAGGTCGGCTACTATGCGGTAGAGTGCTGGGGCGGCGCTACCTTTGACGCGTCCCTTCGTTTCCTGAAGGAGGATCCGTGGGAAAGACTGCGTAAGTTAAGAGACGGATTCAAAAATACAAAACTGCAGATGCTGTTCCGCGGACAGAATATCCTCGGGTACAATCACTATGCAGATGATGTTGTTGAATATTTCGTACAGAAGTCGATTG
>CAJMMH010000057.1 GCA_905214365.1 uncultured bacterium | reverse complement strand
AAAATTTCGGGAATGATCGTAGACAACGTCATCAACGGCGGGGAGTACGACCGGCTGCCGCTGCTGTTGGTACTGTTAGTGGGCGTTACGGTAGTCCGTTCGGTGCTGCGGTTCACATTTTTGATGTGTTTTGAGTCCTCCAGCCAGGGAACGATTTATGACATCCGTGAGAAAACGTACCGTAAACTGATGAAGGAGGATTTTGCTTTCTTCAACCGCAACCGTACCGGCGACCTGATGTCGCGCCAGACCGGTGATATTGATGCGGTCCGTCATATGGTTTCGCACGTTATTTATTTCAGCTTTGAAAATATCCTTGTTTTTGTGCTGGCGCTGATTATGATTTTTACCGTTAATATAAAGCTGGCGCTGTGCATGCTTCTGGTACTTCCGTTTACACTGGCGGTAACGCTCAGTCAGGCAAGAGAAATTAAGCCGGCGTTTGCCAATATCCGGGATCATTTTTCCAGCCTGAATGCGTTTGCGCAGGAGAATATTGCGGGAAACCGTGTTGTGAAGGCGTTTGCCAAGGAAGATTACGAGAAGGAAAAATTTGAAAAGGAAAATGACGGTTACCGGGACGCGCAGATCAGCGCGTCAAAGGTGTGGATGAAGTATATTCCTTTGTTTGAAATTCTGTCTCAGTGTCTGACTGTGATCCTGCTGATTCTCGGCGGATTTATGGTAATCGACGGACAGGTAACGCTCGGTGATATGGTTACGGTAAATGGTTATCTGTGGATGCTGAACAGCCCGCTCCGCCAGGCCGGATGGATTATCAATGACCTGCAGCGCTTTGTGACGGCAATTGAAAAGATTTATGCCGTATATACGACCGAGCCGGATATTCAGCAGCCGGGAATTCCGGAAAACAATCCGAGAAAGCTGCGCGGTGCGGTTACGTTTGATCATGTGAATTACTATGCGCATGACGATGTAATTCTGCGTGATATCAGTTTTGATGTGCAGCCGGGACAGACGGTCGGCATCATCGGCGCGACCGGTTCCGGAAAGTCCACGCTGATCAACCTGATCTGCCGGTTCTATGATGTGACGGGAGGACGCGTACTGGTTGACGGCGTTGATGTGCGCAAACTTGATCTGCAGGTGCTTCGCGCCAACATCGGTATGGCGATGCAGGATGTCTTCTTGTTTTCTGATACCATTGAGGGAAACATTGCGTATGGAAATCCGGACTGTTCATTTGACGATGTAGTGCAGGCGGCAAAGATTGCCAATGCGGATGAGTTTATCCGTGAGATGCCGGAAGGCTATGATACGATTGTCGGTGAGCGGGGCGTCGGACTGTCAGGCGGACAGAAACAGCGTATTTCCCTGGCGAGAGCGATTCTGAAGAACCCGTCAATTGTTATTCTGGACGACACGACGTCGGCAATTGATATGGAAACCGAATCAAACATTCAGCATGAGCTGCAGAAGGTTGCGGATGACCGTACCGTATTTATCATTGCGCATCGTATTTCTTCAATTATGCACGCCAATCAGATTCTGGTTCTGGATAACGGCCGCCTGGTTGAGCGGGGGACGCATGAAGAGCTTCTGGCGCGCAACGGATACTATGCGACGGTATTCCATCATCAGTACGGAGAATTTGACCAGTTCAAAGCAATCCGCACGAACAAGGGAAGGGGGGAATACTAATGGCACGCAATAAATACGATGTCGATGAAACCCTGGAAACAAAGTTTGACATGAAGCAGATTATCCGCCTGTTCCATTATGTAGGCCCGTACCGGAAAAAGCTGATCGCAACGATTGTCCTTATGTTGTCTTCAAGCGCGCTCGGAATGGTGATTCCGGTGCTGACGCAGCGGGTTATGGATATTTATATCCCAGACGGGGACAAAAAGAGCATTGTCACAATGGCATTCATTGCGCTGGTCATTATCGTGGTCTGCGCGTTCAACGTGAGAATTAAGATTAAATGGACAACTGAAATAGGTCAGGGTATCATTCATTCGCTGCGAAGCGACTTGTTTGAACATTTGCAGGAGCTGCCGTTTTCGTATTATGACAGCCGGCCGCACGGCAAGATTCAGGTACGTCTGGTCAATTATGTCAATAACATCAGTGACTTGCTTTCCAATGGTATTGTCAATACGATTACTGACTGTTGTTCGCTGATTTTTATTATTTGCTTCATGTTCTATTACAGCGTTCCGCTGACTCTGATCTGCATGTGCGGACTGCCGATTCTGGCAGCGATTGTGCTGTTTGTTAAGAAAAAACAGCGGCGCGGCTGGCAGATTGCGAGCAATAAACAGTCTAACCTGAACGCGTATATCGCGGAGAGCATCAATGGCATCCGGGTTACGCAGGCCTTTGTGCGCGAGGAGCGCAACGCAGAGATTTTCAATCGGCTCAGCGGCGATTACCGGAAAGCATGGATGGGTGTTATCCGTTATAACTTTATGATCGGACCGATCGTGCAGGTAATTTCCATGATTGCAACGGCAATTGTTTACTGGATCGGTGTCAGCTGGCTGGAGCAGGGAACCGGCTGGATCAGCGTCGGCGCGCTGATTGCGCTGTCTACCTACATCGGACAGTTCTGGAATCCGATCAATACGCTGGCTTCGTTTTACAACTCGCTTCTGACTGCGATTTCGTATCTGGAGCGTATTTTTGAAACCATTGACGAGCCGGTCAATGTCAAGGATGCTCCGGGAGCAAAAGAGATGCCCGCGATCCGCGGCGAGGTGGAGTTTAAGCATGTCAGCTTCTCCTATGAGCCAGGCGTAAAGATTCTGGATGATGTGAACTTTAAGGCAAATGTCGGCGACAGCTACGCGATTGTCGGACCAACCGGAGCCGGAAAAACAACCATTGTCAATCTGATCAGCAGGTTCTATAATATAGACAGCGGACAGCTGCTGGTAGATGGGATTGATATTAATACGGTAACGATCAAGTCTCTCCGGCGGCAGATGGGCGTTATGATGCAGGACAGCTTCATCTTTTCCGGAACGATCATGGACAACATCCGCTACGGAAACCGGGAAGCGAGCGATGAGGATGTTATCCGCGCGGCAAAGACAGTCTGCGCGCATGACTTCATTATGGAAATGGAAGATGGCTATCAGACGCAGGTAAATGAGCGCGGAAGCCGCCTATCCTCCGGACAGCGTCAGCTGATTTCGTTTGCGCGGGCATTGTTGGCGGATCCGAAGATTCTGATTCTGGACGAGGCAACGTCAAGCATCGATACCGAGACAGAGATCCTTCTGCAGAAGGGACTGCAGGAGCTGCTGAAGGGAAGAACTTCCTTTATTATCGCGCATCGCCTGTCAACTATTAAAAATTCCAGCTGCATCATGTACATCGATCAGGGCAACATCATGGAAAAGGGAACTCATGATGAGCTGATGGCGAAGCATGGAGAGTATTACAAGCTCTACATGAGCCAGTACGCGTTTCTGGAAGAGTAGAACGAAGGGTAAAGGCAGAAAACGAAAGGGGATTTACAACTATGAAGCATCCGTACACACTGGAAGTATGCGTGGATTCGGTGGAATCCGCACTCGCTGCGGCGCGTGCCGGAGCAGACCGTCTAGAACTCTGCGGCAACCTGATTATCGGCGGGACAACGCCGTCGATTGAACTGTTCCGATGCATCCGGGAGCAGAGCGATATCCGCGTTCATGTGCTGATTCGTCCGCGGTTCGGGGATTTTCTATACACAGAGGACGAGTATCAGATCATGAAACGGGAGATTGCGGACTTTGTAGAAGCGGGAGCCGAGGGCGTTGTCATCGGCAGCCTGAATCCGGACGGTTCTCTGAATGAAGAGCAGATGAAGGGTATGATCGATGCGGCGGACGGCCATTGGGTGACGATGCACCGGGCGTTTGACGTCTGTGCAGATCCGTATGCGACGTATGAAAAAGCAAAAGAACTTGGAATTTCCTGTATCCTGACATCCGGTCAGGAGGAAAACTGCCTTGCCGGAAGAGCGCTGATTGCGGATCTGAACCGAAAAAGCGGTGAATCCGGTCCGCAGATTCTTGCCGGGGGCGGCGTGAAGGCGGAAGTGATCGCGCAGCTGAAGGCGGATGGACTGACTGCGTTCCACATGTCCGGAAAGGAAGTACTGACAAGCGGGATGCAGTATCGCAATGAGCGTGTCCATATGGGACTTCCGGGAATCAGCGAATGGCAGATCTGGCGGACCAGCGAGGATGCGGTCAGAAAAGCGGTTGAGGTGCTGAAGGAAGATTGAATGATCTGACAGATTGACGGACAGCCTGCAGCGGGCGTGCACAAGATAACACGCTCCAGCCTGCAGGCTGTCCGTTTCTTTTTTTACCATGCGCCCGCAAATTGGAACGCACATCTTGTAGAAAGCCTTTTTTAAACACGCTCCAGAGCGTCAGTTATTCCGGTTTTGTTCCATTCTCTTTCATGCCATTGTCAGACAGGTGCATGAGTCCATGCAGATAAGCAAGAAAGATATCTTTGTCATGGTCGGAGAGAGAGCGGAAGCAGCTGATCAGGTGTGTTTCACAGCTGTTCAGTTCATAATCGATTCTGGCAGGATCACGGAAAAAATCGGAAATCTGGATCTGAAAGCCATCGCAGATTTTGGATAATAGCGGAAAAGATGGATAGCTGTTTCTGCGGAACATGTTGTTGATGTTGTAAGCTTAGATACCGGATACAGTCTCAAGCTGATAATGGCTCCAGGAACGTTCCCGGCACAGCGCGTCAATGCGCATCAGAATTTTATTTTTTGCTTCTGGGGTTTCAGACATAGGATTCTCCTTTGGTAAGCCGGTTCAACGGATGCCGGTAAATTCCGCAAGCCTGTCTGTACAGCGTCTGGAAGGCTGACTGGCGCAGGAATATCAGTCGATTGCTGTTGGAACTGTAAAAACCAGTGTTTGCCGGCCGAGCGGCTGATAAAGTCAGTATGACAAAATTGCGATACTCTTATGTACTCAAATGTAACAGAATTAAAAGATATGATAAGATGCGCAGATGTACACTATAGCATGATACAATTGCGACACTCGAACGTTCCATAGATTCCAGACACGGAAAATTCAGTTGTCAGTCTATGAAAATTCGTGTATACTGACTGCGTAGAAAGATCGCCGGCAGGGGGAACGGATTCCCGGCAGAAGGGTGGAACTATGAAGTTATCACTGGTAGTACCATGTTACAACGAACAGGATAATGTACGGGCATTTTACGATGCGGTCAGGGAAGCATTCCGGGGCTGCGGATATGATTATGAACTGGTTATGGTCAATGACGGAAGCAGGGACCGGACGGCAGATGAGCTGAAACGCCTGTTTGAGGAAAAAAAGGACGAAGCCAATCTGACGATGGTTCACTTCTCCAGAAATTTCGGCAAAGAAGCCGCGATATTGGCCGGTATGCGGAGAGCGAAGGGCGAGTTGGTCGCGCTGATTGACGCGGATCTCCAGCAGCGTCCGGAAATTGTGCGCCATATGGTAGAGATTTTGGATGAGCATCCGGAGTATGACTGCGTAGCCGCGTACCAGGAGGAGCGAAAGGAAGGGAAGAGTCTTTCCTTTTTTAAAGGGATGTTTTATAAGCTGATCAATCAGGTCAGTGAAGTAGACTTTGTGAACGGCGCGAGCGATTTCCGGACGTGCAGGCGCGTGATGGTAGACGCAATTCTCAGCCTTCCGGAGTATTACCGGTTTTCCAAGGGAATCTTTTCCTGGGTCGGATTTGAAACCTATTACATCCCGTACCAGGTAGAAGAGCGCCATGCAGGAACCTCCAAGTGGAGCTTCCGTAAGCTGTTTCAATATGCCATGGAGGGAATTATCGGCTTTTCGACTGCCCCGCTCCGGCTTGCGACTGTGCTTGGCGGCGGCGCCTCTCTGCTTGCAGTTATCTATTTGATTATCGTTGTATTGAAGCGGCTGATCTGCGGCGTGGATGTGCCGGGGTACGCGACGATTGTTGCGCTGATTCTTCTGATCGGTGGCATCCAGATGCTGATGCTCGGCATCATCGGGGAGTATATCGCGCGTATGTATATGCAGGGAAAGAACCGTCCCATTTATATTGAAAAGCAGGTGCAGGAAACCGGCGTGAAAGAGAACGGCGAAGAAAGCACTGTCGGCACAGCTGAAATTGCCGGGGTAAAGAGCGCAGGCATGGGGGAAGCAATTGGAGCGAAGGATCGGCACACGGATTCAGCCAGAGGTATGATTGGCAAGAATCAGAAAAACGGAGGAAAGTAAGGAGGAAGCAATACGATGGCAATGCGAGGAATTTACACGGATATCACGGAAATCCGCCAGAAGATTTTCACTGAGGTCGCAAGGCTTGCCTATGAGGGCGGGGACTATGGCCGGATTGAAGAGCTTCCTTATAAGATTATTCCGGGAGAAATTTCCAATTACCGCGAGAGTGTGTTTTTAGAGCGCGCAATTGTCGGCGAGCGTCTGCGTCTGGCAATCGGCCTGCCCAACCGCTCCATGGCGGAGCATTCTCCGATTGCGGACGGAATCAATGAGAGCGCGGTCGCGGAGCGGTATTATGAGCCGCCGCTGATCAACATTCTGCGGTTTGCCTGCCACTGCTGCCCGGACAATGAGATGCGCGTTACCGATGTCTGCCAGGGCTGCATGGCGCATCCGTGCGCGGAGGTCTGTCCGAAGGGGGCGGTAATCCATAAGGGCGGCAAGTCGGTGATTGACAATGATAAGTGTATTCATTGCGGCAAATGCGCGGATGCCTGTCCGTACAACGCGATTGTAAAGCTGGAGCGGCCGTGCGCCAAGGCATGCGGCATGAACGCGATCAGTTCGGATGAATACGGCAGAGCGACGATCAATCAGGACAAATGCGTTTCCTGCGGCATGTGTCTGGTCAGCTGTCCGTTCGGCGCAATTGCGGATAAAGGGCAGATTTTCCAGACTATTCTGGCAATCAAGAGCGGCACGCCGGTTTATGCGGCGATTGCCCCGGCATTTGTCGGTCAGTTCGGTCCGAACCTGACGCCGGAAAAGCTGCGCAAGGCGATGCAGATGCTTGGTTTTGCTGATATCGTTGAGGTTGCGGCGGGCGCGGATCTGTGTACGATCGATGAGGCGGAGGATTTTCTGGAGCATGTGCCGAAGGATCAGCCGTTTATGGCAACCTCCTGCTGCCCGGCGTGGTCTGTGATGGCGAAGAAGGAGTTTCCGCAGTACGCATCCTGCATTTCCATGGCGCTGACACCGATGGTGTTTACCGGACGGATGACCAAGAAGAACCATCCTGGCTGCAAGGTTGCGTTTATCGGTCCGTGCGCGGCAAAAAAGCTCGAAGCAAGCCGCCGATCCATCCGCAGCGATGTGGACTTTGTACTTACCTTTGAGGAAGTGATGGGTATGTTTGAGGCGAAAGGAATCGAGTTCAATAATATCACAGAAAAGACACCGATGACAATGGCAAGCGGCGATGGCCGGAACTTTGCGGTTGCCGGAGGCGTAGCGGCTGCGGTTGTCAAGGCGATTCACCGGATTGACCCGGACCGCGAAGTCAAGGTAGTCAATGCGGAAGGGCTGGCGGACTGCAAGAAGATGCTGATACTTGCGAAGACCGGAAAGTACAACGGGTATCTGATGGAGGGCATGGCGTGTCCGGGCGGATGCGTCGGCGGAGCCGGAACGATGCAGCCGATCAAAAAGTCAATTGCTGCAGTAACGAAGAATAAAACGACGGCTCCTTACGCGGACGCGTCGGACAGCAAGTATCAGGAATTGCTTCCGGAGCTGCAGGAACAGAAGAAGAAATTCATCAATGAGAAAGTTTGAATATGACAAAATTAATCAGATTTTGCCGAAAGCTTGACTTTTTTCGTTGAGGTGCTATGATTAACAATAAAGATGTGTTCCCGAAATCTTGGTGTGCCTGATTTTGAGAGTACATAAGGATTAAAGGAGGTAGTTGAGATGGAAAAAAAGAATATCGACTGGGCGAATCTTGGCTTTGGCTATGTAAAGACAGATAAGCGTTATGTCTCTAATTATAAGAACGGCGCATGGGATGAGGGATGCCTGACTGAGGACGATAAGGTAGTACTCAGCGAGTGCGCAGGTGTTCTTCAGTATGCACAGACCGCGTTTGAAGGTATGAAGGCATATACGACTGAGGATGGCCGTACTGTTGTATTCCGTCCGGATCTGAATGCGAAGCGTATGCACGATTCCGCAGAGAGACTGGAGATGCCGCCGTTCCCGGAGGATCGTTTTGTAGAGGCGATCAGGCAGGTCGTAAAGGCAAATGAAGCGTATGTACCGCCGTATGGTTCCGGCGCAACGCTCTATATCCGTCCGTATATGTTTGGAAGCGACGCAGTTATCGGTGTAAAGCCGGCCAATGAGTATCAGTTCCGTGTATTCTGTACGCCGGTAGGCCCGTACTTCAAGGGCGGCGCGAAGCCGATCGTAATCCGTGTCAGCGACTATGACCGTGCGGCGCCTCACGGAACCGGTCACATCAAGGCAGGACTGAACTACGCGATGAGCCTTCACGCAATCGTAGAGGCACACGCACAGGGATTCGCTGAGAATATGTATCTGGATTCCGCAACCAGAACCAAGGTTGAGGAAACCGGCGGAGCAAACTTCCTGTTCGTAACCAAGGACGGAAAGGTTGTTACACCGAAGTCTGACACTATTCTGCCGTCCATCACCCGCCGTTCTCTTGTTTATGTTGCAAAAGAGTACCTGGGTCTTGAGGTTGAGGAGCGTGTTGTTTACAAGGATGAGGTAAAGGACTTTGCCGAGGCTGGACTTTGCGGAACCGCAGCAGTTATCTCTCCGATCGGAAAGATCAACGATCATGGAACCGAGATCTGCCTGCCGAGCGGTATGGAGAAGATGGGACCGATTACCCAGAAGCTGTATGATACGCTGACCGGCATCCAGATGGGCCGCATTAAGGCTCCGGAAGGCTGGATCTATGAGATTAAATAATTGCTGAACGTGCAAATGCATGCAATGCAGCGCTGCAGGGAGCGTTTCCGGACAGGAAATGGCTCCCTGTTTTTTGCTTTACAGGAAATTGCTTTCTTGTAAAAACGCTCCGCGGGGATGCGCACTGCGACGTACAATGTAGATGTCGCAAGCGACCGCCGCAGGCGCGAGAATGTGTCAAGGTACATTCTTTGTTCTATATAAGTATTTCCGGAATTTCGCACGTTTATCAGAGGGGGTGAAACGGCTGATTTTCGGCGGAGATTTGAAAGGGAGAGGTTTATGTTAAATGATTTTTTGTTCAGCTTGAATGCGGCGATGCCGGTTTTCTTTACAATGCTGGTCGGCGTCTGGTTCCGGCGGATCGGCTGGGTCAGTGAAAGCTTTGCGTCGATGATGAACCAGTTTGTGTTCCGAATCGCGCTTCCGCTGCTGCTGTTTCAGGATCTGTCTGGCGTTGATTTTGCTGAGGTATGGGATACCTCATTTGTCCTGTACTGCTTTCTTGCGACGTTCGCGGCAATCGCGGTGATCGCGGTGATCTCCATGTTTTTTGTTGAGCGCAGTGTCCGCGGGGAGTTTGTTCAGGCCAGCTACCGCAGCAGCGCGGCGATCATTGGAATCGCTTTTATGCAGAATATTTACGGATCGGCAGAGATCGGCGCGCTGATGATTCTTGCAACGGTGCCGCTGTACAATATCGCTGCGGTTCTGGTGCTGACACTGCTTCATCCGGAACAGAAGGGGCTGGACAAAAAAGCACTGAAAAAAGCCTGTATCGGTGTTATTACCAATCCGATTCTGATCGGCATTGCCGCAGGTGTACTGTGGTCCTGCCTGAAGCTTCCGCAGCCGGTAATCATGCAGCGTACCATCAAGAACCTGGCATCAACAGCAACGCCGCTTGGCCTGCTTTCTCTGGGGGCAAGCTTTAATTTCAAAGAAGCGGTGAAGCAGGTACGTCTGACGGCAGTTGCATCCGCAATCAAGCTGGTTGTGCTTGCCGCGCTGCTGCTTCCGATTGCGATCCTGATTGGCTTCCGGGAGCAGAAGCTGATTGCTGTTCTGGTGATGCTTGGTTCGGCAACGACAGTCAGCTCTTATGTCATGGCCAAAAACATGGGATATGAGGGGACGCTGACGTCAGGTGTTGTGCTGGTTACGACGCTGTTCAGCTCGGTGACACTGACTATGTGGCTGTTCCTGATGCGCGTAATGAGCTGGGTATAAAAATGTTCTGGAATGATTTGCAAAGCTGCGGTTTGGTGAAACGAAAAGCAGAAAACAGCTGCGCAGGACAATGAAACAGAACACATGTTTGAAAAATAAGCCTGCTTTACATACATTTTACATGCCCGCTACTGGTATTTGCATAAATCTTATAGTATGATTAGATTAGACAGGGCAAAAGGAAAGCTCCAAAGAAAAAGGGGAGGTCCTGTCGAATACAGGCCTGGCCGCAGGGATGCGGGGCCGAGTGTATGAGAGGGAAGATTATGAGCTTATTTGACGTGTTGACGATGCTTGGCGGTCTGGCGCTCTTTCTGTATGGAATGGAGACCATGGGAGACGGTCTGGCAAAGATGGCGGGCGGAAAGCTGGAGAAAATCCTGGAAAAGCTGACGTCGAGCACCTGGAAGGGCGTGCTTTTAGGACTTGGCGTGACTGCTGTGATTCAGTCGTCCTCAGCGACGACAGTTATGGTTGTCGGCTTTGTCAATTCCGGTATTATGAAGCTGTCGCAGGTAGTCGGAATTATCATGGGAGCCAACATCGGAACAACGGTAACGTCCTGGATTTTAAGTCTGGCGAGCATTCAGGGAAGCAATGTATTTCTGCAGCTGCTGAAGCCGTCATCGTTTTCCCCGGTTCTGGCATTAATCGGAATCGGAATGCGGATGTTTTCCAAGGATCAGAAAAAGCAGGATATCGGAGGCATTTTCCTTGGATTTGCTGTGCTGATGTTTGGTATGGAAACAATGACGAATGCAGTTGCACCGTTGAAGGATGTTCCAGGATTCACGAGTTTGCTGCTGATGTTTTCTAATCCGATTCTCGGTATGCTTGCCGGAGCGGTAATTACAGCGGTGATTCAGAGTTCTTCCGCTTCTGTCGGTATTCTGCAGGCGCTCTGTATGACAGGAGCGGTTCCGTACGCGACTGCGCTCCCGATTATCATGGGACAGAATATCGGAACCTGCGTAACTGCGCTGATTTCTTCGATCGGAGCAAGCAAAAATGCAAAGCGCGCATCGCTGATTCATTTGTATTTTAATATCATCGGAACTGTCGCATTTATGGTTCTGTTTTATGCGATCAACCTGATTCATCCGTTCGCGTTTCTGCATGAATCCGCAATAGCGGGCGGAATTGCGGTAATTCACAGCTGCTTCAATATTTTTGCGACAGTGATGCTGTTCCCGTTTGCTCAGCAGTTAGTTAAGCTGGCGACGATTTCCGTCAAGGACGGGCCAACGCAGGAAGAGGAAGAAAGCCAGGAAGACAGCGATTTCATGCTGCTGGATTCCCGTTTTCTTGAGACACCGGCGTTTGCGATTGAGCAGTGCCGCAATGTCACGATCCGTATGGCAGAGGAAGCGCAGAAATCGCTGCAGCTTGCCATCAGCCTGATCCATCAATATGATCCGGAAAAGGCAGCAGAGGTGAACCGTCTGGAAAATGTCGTAGACCGGTATGAGGACGAGCTCGGCTCTTATCTGGTAAAGTTAAGCAGCCGTGAGCTGACCAATTACGACAGCAATACGCTGTCGCTGCTGCTTCACTGCATCGGAGATTTTGAACGGATTTCCGATCATGCTGTTAATGTAGAGGAAGCGGCAAAGGAGATGCATAAGAAGAAGATCGGTTTCTCCAAGAAGGCGCTGGAAGAGATGGAGATTTTCTCCAGGGCGCTGACGGATATTGTAACGTGTGCGTTCCATGCGTTTGAAAATGAAGATTTGCAGGAGGCGCGCCAGGTGGAACCGAGGGAAGAGGTCATTGATGATCTGAATGACGAGCTGAAGCAGCGCCATATCGAGCGTCTGCGCCGCGGCAAATGTACCATCGAGATGGGGTTCATCCTGTCTGATATTACAACCAGCTATGAGCGAATTGCGGATCACTGCTCTAATATTGCATGTGATCTGATTGAGATTCGTCAGGGCGGTTATG
>CAJMMH010000056.1 GCA_905214365.1 uncultured bacterium | reverse complement strand
CGTATGTGCTGCTTCAGCGAGTATCATTTCATGCGTTTCTTTAAAACACATATGAATATGACCTGCGTGGAGTATATCAATAACCTGCGGCTGGAGAAGGCAGTTGAGCTGTTTGAACAGGGCAATACATCAATTCTGGATGTATCGCTGTCCGTAGGATTCCGGAATCTCTCTTATTTTCATCGGGCATTTAAGAAAAAATATGGAGTCACGCCGCTTTCTTTTATCCGGAAACTGTAAACACGTTTTGACATTGGGATGTGTCTGTAAATTTGGACACAGCGAGATTCTTTCAGGCAGGTGGATTGGGGCAGCCAACCGGAATTTTAAATGTAATCATGGTCCCCTGCTCCGGAATACTGTTGATGGTAAGTCCGGCGGATTCTCCATATGCGAGCAGGAGTCGTTCGTGGACGTTTTTCAGGCCGTAGCCCTGGGATTCCGTGTGGAGCAGCGAGGCGAGCTTTTCCTGCGGTATGCCGAGACCGTTGTCCATGATGGTGACGTAGATCTGATCCTTTACCAAGTTGATTGTGAGAAAAAGCTGGCCATGCCTGATTTTATTGGGAAGGATTCCGTGGATGACCGCGTTTTCAACAAGCGGCTGTAGGATCAGGTTTGGAACATCGATCTCTGGAAGAGAGGGATCAATCTGATACATTGCGTCAAAGCTGTTGTCATGGAGCAGACGCTGAATGTCGATGTAGGATCGGACATTTTTGATTTCATTTTGCAGCAGGGTGTTGGATTTTCCTTTGTTCAGCGTAGTCCGGTAAAAGACAGACAGAAGCTGCGACATTTGGCTGATTTCCGGCTGATTGTTCATCAGGGCGCGGTTGTTGATCAGGGACAGACAGTTATAGAGAAAATGCGGATTGATCTGTGCCTGCAGCGCTTTGAACTGCGCTTCCTTCAGCTGCAGTTTGATCTGGTAGTCCTCGTGAATCAAACGATTAATTTCGTCAATCATATCCTGCAGGTTGTTTGTCAGGTCGCCAAGCTCGTCCTTGCTGTCATCGTGGATGTGATAGTCCAGATGGCCTTCCTTGATGCGCTGAAAATAATAGTGGAGCGAACTGATTTTCCTTACAAAAAATCCGGTAAACAGCTGTGTGATCAGGATGATGATAAGCAAACAGAACAGTACGATTGCCAGAATAATCCATGCCATTTTCCGAACCGAGAAAAATACGACGCTTTCCGGACGTTCCATGGTAAGGGTCCAGCCGCAGGATGGAATTTCTGTGTTCAGAGTCACCCAGTTCTCCAGAAGACTGCTGCTGTCGGAAATCGAGGAAGAGCGGTAAGAAAACAGGGTGCGGTTTCTGGAAGATACCTGGATGTGGAAGTCATCCGACGCGTAATCGAGTCCGTCAAACAGAACCTCCGGCTTCAGGCGGATGGCAATGCAGTTGCTGGAATAGGAACGGATGTAGTCCGTGTATGGATCACACAGGTACTGGATAACGACAATACTTCCGTCCTGACTGCGGTACCAGAAGGGCGTGTTGGAAATGGCAGACTGGGAATACCAGCGTTCTTTCGCCAGCTCTGTAATTGACTGAAGCTGCTTTCCATGCGTCATTGATCCATCGGCATTATAAATGGTAATCTGTGAGATTTCCGGGTGCTGCAGGTAGGTTGCGTTCAGGAACGAATCCAGCGTGTAAGTCAGGTAATCATACTGCGCATAGGCGTTGGCGTCGTTGTAGGAAGGAAATTCCGCCAGCGGATTGGCATGAGCCAGATACGTGAGCAGGTTCTGATAGATGGTTGTTTTTGCGCCCAGCGTATCAGAAATGGAAGTAATCGAGGCTTCGAGCGCGGCAAGCTCCTGGGCGCGCAGTAGATGAAGCGTCTGGCTGTAGCAGAAAATTCCCATGATGGAAAGAGGCAGCAGGCCCACCAGCATGCAAAGCAGAATCAGCTTGCTGCGGTACTTCATATCCTGAAACGTACGGATCATTCCATGCGCTGACCGTTTGATTTTTTCTTGAAACGATTGTGCCGTGTGTCTGGCAAGGGATCCTAAATTCATAGTGCGTGCTCCTGTCGATATTTTTCCGGCGAGCTGCCGAAGGATTCCCGGAAGCTCTGACAGAAATAGGAATAGTTGGGATATCCGGATTCGATGCCGATATCAATGACCTTTTTGCGGGTGTGAAGAAGGGCATCCTTTGCTTTTTCCATGCGGTACTGGCGGATATACTGAGAGATACTTTTTCCAGTTGCCTTTTTGAACAGGCGGCTCAGATAGTCCGGTGTCAGGTAGACGGCGGAAGCGATCATTTCCACGGAAAGCTCTTCGCTGTAATGGGCGGAAATATAGTCGATTGCGCCAAGGATTTCTTTCCGCACGGAATCTGTGCCGGTTTGGAAGGAATCAAGAATCGGTTTGGAAATCTCACGCACAGAACGGATGATTTCGGAGATATCCGGTTGGAGATACAGGCTGGATATCTGCATTTCCAACGGAGGCAGATTCGCAGCCGCCTGTTCCGGCAGGGCAGGATAGAGAATCGTCAGCACATTGGAAAACAGAAATTTGACATAAATCTGCGACTGATTCACTGCCAGACGGTACTTTTGAAACAGGTGTTCCAGATAATCCTGCAGAAGAGCGCCGCTGCGGGTGGATAGCGCGTTTTTGATCAGCGCGATCAGCTGAGTATCGTCCTCACCGGCGGAAATTTCCTGCGTGATGGATGTGTCGGGCAGAAAAATCCGGGTTTCCGGCGACCAGAAACGCTGCTCCATCTGCTGTTCCAGAAAGGAAAACGCTTCTTTTAAGGAAGTGTAGCTGCGCAGCGGACGAGTAATGGCGAGGGAACAGTCCACAGAGAATTTCTGCCGGACAAAGGACAGCAGCTTCTGGCAGAAATCCGGGATATTGGGGATTGGCGTGCGCAGAAAAAGAAGCGCCTGTTCCGGAGACGCGTTCAGAGAGACTGCGTCGAGATTCTGCTCGTCTCGCAGACTGTCAAAGAATGCCGAGGAGCGGTGAACCAGAAACTCATCAGACGGAAAGCGGAACATCAGAAGATAGCGAAACACGGAGAACTGCTTTCGGATCTCAGGATCTGTCATCTGCCGGTCAAGACTGCCGGAAATGGCAAGCTGCAGCGAATACTGAAGAAGAAAAAGCTGCTGGTTTTCCCTCTGCTGGCTGGCGGACTCTTCTTCCTCCAGCTGACCGATCAGAGTCGTGAGTGTCTTATTTAATTCGTCCGGCACAACCGGCTTTAAAATATAGTTTTCCACACCGAGGGAAATGGCGGTTCTGGCATATTCAAAATCAGCAAAGCCGCTGAAGATAATCGGCTTGATGCCGGGATAAAGAGAAACCGCGGACCGGATCAGCGCAAAGCCGTCCATCCGGGGCATCTGGATATCGGTGAACAGAATCTGGACCGGCCAGGCAGCAAGCTGCTCCAGCGCGTCTGCGCCATCCTCGGCTTCCCGGATTTCCAACGGAAACCCGCTGTTTTGCAGCAAGTAAATGATACATTCCCGTTCTGTTTTTTCATCATCAACAATCAGCATATGGTACATATTGCACGCGCTCCTTTATAAAAGCTTTGTATATTCAGTATAATAGAAATAACAAAGCTTTGTCAAATATATTCAAAGATTCGCAGAGAAAAAAAAGAATGTCCGCTTTTTTGATATGTTTTCCGTTTTTTTTATATATACCGCAGTCCGGTTTTTTGATATTCTGTATACAGCAAAGCAAAGCGCGCAAAGCTTCAAACGCCGCCGGAGAAAAAACCGGAACGGCAGAACCTCCCGCCGATCGAATGGAACGATCCGCGGACCAAACAAAACCGACTATGAAACCCTGAAACGAAAAAGGAAATGATGGAGGAAAATGATATGAAGAAGAGTGTAGCAATGATGATGGCAGCGGCATTAACAGCAATGTCTGTTTCCGGTACTGCATTTGCAGAGGACGCGGCAAACGATCCGTATGGAAAGTACGATGAGCTGATTACCTATACAACCGGTTATTCTCTGACCAACCAGGGGGCAGATGTTCTTGCCGGAACTCCTTATGAGAATGATACGCCGGAGAACAATGCATATACCCGTTACCTCAAAGAGCTGCTGAACATTCAGAATGAGGATGATTTTGAAGCAACGATGGGCGATGATTACAATCAGAAGCTTGCTCTGGCAATCGCGAGCCAGAGCCTGCCGGATATCATCCATGTGCCGGATTATTCTACACTGGTAGAGCTCGTTGAGAATGATATGATCGAGGATCTGACTGACGTATACAACAACCTGGCATGCGATACCGTAAAGTCTGCTTATGAGAGCTATGGAGAGAACAATCCATTAAATACCGTTACCTTTGACGGAAAGATCATGGCAATTCCGAAGACCCAGTTAAGTGACGGACAGGATTTCCTGTGGGTAAGAAAGGACTGGCTGGATAAGCTGGGACTGGACGAGCCGTCTACACTGGATGAGGTAGCTGATATGCTCCGTGCCTTCATTGAGCAGGACCCAGACGGAGACGGACAGGCCAACACCATCGGACTTGCGGTTCGCTCCGATGTTTACGGCGGATATCCGAACAACACATTCGGCATTGATAATATCTTTACCGCGTTCGGCGCATATCCGAATATCTGGATCACCGGTGAAGACGGAAATGCCGTTTACGGTTCTGTTCAGGAAGAAATGAAGGATGCACTGACGCTTCTGAACAGCTGGTACAGCGAGGGGCTGATTGACCAGCAGTTCACCACAAGAACCAACGACGATATCATCGCGCTGATCTCCAGCGGAACCTGCGGCGCGTTTATCGGACCGTGGTGGGCGCCGTTCAACACCGCGCTGACCTCCAGCTACGCAACGGATGACGCGGAATGGGTCAATGTATCCGCTCCGGTCGGCGAGGACGGAAAGATCCAGGCGATCAACACCCAGTCCTACGGCGGATTTGTCGCAGTCAGAAAAGGTTATGAGCATCCGGAAATCGCAATGAAGATTGTAAATGTAAATTCAGAGTACTCCAAGCAGGATACCAGCGATGCCTCCAAGGAAATCCGTGAGAATCAGCCGCTCGCATACTTCAACTGGCCTCTGTACTGCGAGGTTCAGTCGGGCGACAACGCGCAGAAGATGACCGAGCATGTACTGGCTGCAATGGATGATGAGTCTCTGGTTGACACCCTGACCTCCGACGAGCTGAGCTACTATGAGTCCGCGCAGAGATATCTGGCTGCAGAGGAAGCGGGTGAGAAGGCAGATTCCTCCGATTATTCTCAGTACATGTCCAGAATCGTGTCCATGACAAGAATGATTGAGAACCCGGCAGACTTTGTTACTCCGGCATTCTATGAGACAACCGAGTCTATGGCAATCCGCTGGGCATCCCTGGAGAAGATGGAGATGCAGACCGTTCTGAAGATTATTGTAGGCGAGGAAAGCATTGACGCATTTGATAAGTTTGTATCTGACTGGAGCAACGCAGGCGGTGATATGATCACTGAGGAAGTCAACGAAGCGATTCAGAAGTAAGCCCAAACACTCTCTAGGCAAAATTGATTGAAGATATGCGGAATATCCGAAGCAGCCGGATATTCCGCATATCCGCCAAAGAAAGGAGTACTCCATGAGTCAGGCAGCAAAAAAGGGAAAACAGCGCATGGGCAAAGAAGAGCTTACGCTGAACCTGATGATGATTCCGGGGCTGATTATTCTGGCGATTTTTGTATTTGCCCCGTTGGTCGGTTCCCTGATGGCATTTGAAAATTATGTTCCGGCAAAGGGTCTGTTCGGCTCCAAATGGGTCGGACTGAGCAATTATCAGTTTATCTTCAGTCTTCCGGACGGCAAGCAGGTCTTTATGAATACGCTGATCATCGCGTTTTCCAAGCTGGTTGTCAACATTTTCGTCCCGGTTACATTTGCGATTCTGCTGAACGAAATCCGCGTCAGCTTCTGCAAGAAAATTTTCCAGACTGTTGTATATCTTCCGCATTTCCTGTCATGGGTTGTGCTTGCAACGGTTGTTACCAATATGTTTTCTCTGGATGGCCCGATCAACTGGGTGATTTCCGCGCTTGGCGGCAGTCCGGTTTATTTCCTGGCGGACAACAAGTGGTTCCGGACGGTTATCGTCGGAACGGATGTCTGGAAAGAATTCGGATACAATTCCGTTGTTTATCTGGCCGCTCTGACAAGCATTGATCCCGGCCTGTTTGAGGCAGCTTCCATTGACGGAGCGAACCGGTTCAAGCAGATCATGCACATCACAGTTCCTGCGCTGCTTCCGACCGTTGTTCTGATGACAGCGCTGAACCTTGGAAACATTCTGAATGCAGGTTTCGATCAGATCTTCAATCTGTACAATCCGATTGTTTACGAAACCGGCGATATTATTGATACTTACGTATACCGAATCGGTATGGTAGAGCGGCAGTACAGCATCGGTACCGCGGTCGGCCTGCTGAAATCCGTCATCAGCTTTGTCCTGATTCTGGGAGCAAACAAGATGGCGCAGCTGACAACCGGTTCCGGAATCTTTTAAGAAAGGGGGATCCGAAGAGATGAAGATAAAAGCAAAACCTGGCAAACTGATTTCTCAGATCCTCATCTGGGCGGCGGTACTGCTGTTCGCGCTGAGCTGTCTGCTTCCGTTGCTGAATATGGTTGCGATTTCCCTGAGCGGAAGCGATGCGGTTGCGGCAAATAAGGTTGCCCTGTGGCCGGTTGATTTTACGATAACGACGTACAAGAAGCTGTTGGGAGATTCCCAGTTCTGGAATTCCTTCTGGATTTCTGTAAAGCGTGTGGTACTTGGTACTGTCATTAATATGTTTTTTACCATTTCGATGGCATATCCGCTGTCCAAGAGCAAAAAGCGGTTCCGTGCCAGAGAAATTTACATGAAGATTGTAATCTTCGCAATGCTGTTCAGCGGCGGCGTGATCCCGTTGTTTATGGTAGTCAGCAAGCTGCGTCTGATCAATACGATCTGGGCGCTGGTACTTCCCGGCGCGGTTCCGGTCTTTAACGTCATCTTGTTGATTAACTTCTTCAAGGGCGTACCGGAGTCGCTTGACGAGGCAGCGCGCATCGACGGCGCAGGCCCGATCACGGTACTGCTGAAGGTATATCTGCCAATTTCTCTTCCGGCACTGGCTACGGTTGCGTTGTTTGCGATTGTCAATCACTGGAACGATTATTTCTCCGGTCTGATTTATATGAGCAAGGCGTCCATGTATCCGCTGCAGACATACATCCAGCAGCTGACGGTAGACCTGACGCAGATCACAGATGCGAATCAGCTCAAGCAGCTGTCCGCGCTGAACAACCGATCGTTCAATGCGGCGAAGATTGTAGTATCAACCATTCCGCTTCTGATAATTTATCCGTTCCTGCAGAAGTACTTTGTAACAGGTATGGTAATCGGTGCGGTAAAAGAATAAAATGTACTCTCGGAATCTCATTGTATCTGGATTTGCGAGAGTGCATGAAAGAAGATTGAAAGCTGCGCGGACAGACCGGACGGGATTTCCTGTCCGGCCTGCCTGTGCGGCTTTTAGAGTTATGTACTCTTGGAACGAGATTCCAAGAGTACATAGTAAAAGGGAGGAAGCTATGGGAATTGAAGTAGGAAAAAACGGAAGATTGTTTACACTGCAGACAAAGGACAGCAGTTATCAGATGCTTGCGGACGAAAAGGGCGTGCTGCTGCATTTATATTATGGAGGAAGGATTGACGGGGATGATTTGTCAGATCTGATTGTCAGAAGTGATGTCGGCTTTTCCGGAAACCCGGAAGAGGCGGGCAGGGACCGAACGTATTCACTGGATACGCTTCCGCAGGAGGCGCCGTCAAGCGGTGTCGGCGATTACCGGGAGGATATGGTGCGTCTGGCGCATGCGGATGGAAGCTTTGCGGCGGATTTCCGGTTTGATCGGTATGAAATCCTTCCGGAGTCCTATCGGATTCCGGGAATGCCGGCACTGTATGATACTGAGGAAGAGCGCGGTGAGACACTGGTAATTTATCTGAACGAGAAAGCATCCGGCGCTGAGCTGGCTTTGTATTACGGCGTGTGGGAAGCGCAGAATGTGATTACAAGAGCGGCAAAGCTTACCAATGCGGGAAGTGAACCGTTTGTCCTGGAAAAGCTGCTGTCCTGCAGTATGGATATGATGAATCGGGAATCGGATTTGATTTATTTTTCCGGCCGGCACGCGATGGAGCGGACGATGGAACGGACAGCGGTTGGACGCGCAAAAACAGAGATCAGCAGTATCCGCGGCACGTCAAGCCATCAGTACAATCCGGCAATGATTCTCTGCGATCGGAACGCGGGAGAGGAAACCGGAGAATGCTTTGGCTTCTGCCTGGCATACAGCGGAAACTTTATCGCGTCGGCACAGATGGATCAGCGGGGACAGACCAGAGTGCAGATGGGAATTCATCCGTACCGGTTTGCCGTGAAGCTGGAAGCAGGAGAGAATTTCTTTACGCCGCAGGCAATTCTCGCGTATTCCGGAAAGGGATTTGGCAGCCTGTCCGCGTCTTACCATGAGATTCTTCGCGAGCATATGTGCCGCGGGACGTGGAAGCATGCGCGCCGTCCGGTTCTGATCAACAACTGGGAAGCGACATATTTTGATTTTGATGATGACAAGATCCTGAAAATTGCCGGACAGGCAAAGGAGCTTGGAATTGAGATGTTCGTACTGGATGACGGCTGGTTCGGAAAGCGCAATGACGATAACAGCGGACTTGGCGACTGGTTTGTGAATGAGAAGAAGATCCGGGGCGGCCTGGCAGCGCTGTCGGAGAAAATTCATCAGATGGGTATGAAGTTCGGACTCTGGTTTGAGCCGGAGATGATATCGGAGGACAGCGATCTGTACCGGAAGCATCCGGACTGGGCGCTGCAGATTCCGGGACGCGTGCCGAACCACAGCCGCAATCAGCTGGTTCTGGATATGTCGAGAGCGGACGTCAGAGATTACCTGATGGAGCGATTTGAGGCAATCCTTGGAGAAACGCAGATTGAATATGTGAAATGGGATATGAACCGCAGTGTCTGCGATCTGTACAGCCACGCGGATCCGCATGCAGGCGGTCTGTACCATAAATATGTGCTTGGCGTTTATGAGCTGTTAGAGCGGTTTGTACAGCGGTTCCCGCAGATCCTGTTAGAGGGCTGCAGCGGAGGCGGAGGACGCTTTGACGCAGGTATGCTGTATTATTCGCCGCAGATCTGGTGCAGCGACAATACAGACGCCATGAACCGTTTAGACATTCAGTATGGAACCTCGTTCTTTTATCCGGCAAGCGCGGTTGGAGCCCATGTTTCCGCCTGCCCGAACCATCAGACCGGCCGGACTGTGCCGTTTTCAACAAGAGCGGATGTGGCATTAGCAGGAAGCTTTGGCTATGAGCTGGATCTGAGAACCCTGTCCGATGAGGAAAAGGAGCAGGTAAAGGAAGAAGTTGCGGAGTTTAAAAAGTATTATGAACTGACGCATGAGGGCCGTTATTATCGTTTGACCGATGCGAAGAACCGGGATTTCGCGGCATGGGAGTTCACAGCAAAGGACAGAAGCCGGGCTCTTGTAGAGATTGTGAAGAAGGATGCCTGGGGTAATCCGCTTCCGGTTCATGTCAATGTCTGCGGACTGGCAGATGACGCGAAGTACCGCTGCAGTATGGACGGGCATGTCCGGACCGGACGCAGCTGGAACCGCGCTGGTGTGACGTTTTCGGATTTTTTGCGCGCGGGAGAAAGCCGGAAACTTGTTTTTGAACGGGTGGACTGAGTAAAGCAGGGATGATGATTCAGCGAACCGGCGGCGCGTGCCGGCCGGTTCGGAAACAGGAGCAGGAGAAAGGAACGAATGCGATGAACGAACAATATGAACGCCGCTTCCGGAAATATTATGATGAGCTGAAGTGGCTGTACTGTGAATTATATGAAAACCGGATGGATGCGTTTTTGGAACTCTGCCGCCGGATGGAGTGCCGGTACAGGGAGCGGAAGGGAGCGCTGTTGGCACTGGATGAGAAGCGGCAGCAGAATCCGCAGTGGTATATGGACCGCGGGATGCTTGGCATGATGATGTATACGGATGCGTTTGCGGGCACGCTTCAGGGCGTGGAACAGAAGCTGGATTATATTTCCGAGTGCGGGGTGAATTATCTGCATCTGATGCCGCTTCTGGATTCACCGGAAGGAAAAAGCGACGGCGGTTACGCGGTTTCTGATTTCCGAAAGGTGAACCCGAAGCTTGGAACGATGGAAGATCTGGAGCATCTGTGCGGTTCCTGCCATGACAGAGGGATCAGCGTCTGCCTGGATTTTGTAATGAACCATACATCAGAAGAGCACAGCTGGGCGAAAGCGGCAAAAGCAGGTGATCCGGGATTTCAGGCATATTATTATTTCTATGATGATTTTACGGTTCCGGCGCAGTATGAGCAGACTGTCCCGCAGGTATTTCCGACGACAGCTCCCGGAAACTTTACCTGGAATCCGGAAACCGGCAAGTATGTGATGACGACGTTTTATCCGTATCAGTGGGATCTGAATTACGGAAATCCGGCTGTACTCAATGAGATGACGGATAATCTGCTGTTTTTGGTCAATCAGGGTATTGATGTGATCCGGATTGACGCGGTCCCGTATATCTGGAAGCAGTTAGGAACAAACTGCAGGAACCTGCAGCAGGTGCACAACATTGTCCGGATTCTGCGGATCATCTGCCAGATTGTGTGTCCGGGTGTGCTGCTGCTTGGCGAGGTAGTCATGGAACCGGATAAGATTGCGCCGTATTTCGGAAGCGTGGAGAAGCCGGAATGCCATATGCTGTATAATGTAACGACGATGGCAACCACCTGGAATACCGTAGCAACAAAGGATGTCGGACTGCTCGCAAGACAGATGGGAATCATCAGCCGTCTGCCGAAGCAGTATCTGTTTCTGAATTACCTGCGCTGCCATGACGATATCGGCTGGGGATTGGATTATGACTGGCTGAGACAGTTCGGAATGGAAGAAGTGCCGCACAAGCGGTATCTGAATGATTACCTGACCGGCGTGTATGAATGGTCCTGGGCGCGCGGGGAACTGTATAATTCCGATCCGACATCCGGGGACGCAAGGCTTTGCGGAACAACAGCATCGCTGTGCGGACTGGAAGCGGCGGAAACGCTGGATGATCCGGCACGGGCAGAGGAAGCGCTGCGGCAGGATCTGACGCTTCACGGATATATGTTCACGCAGTCCGGCGTTCCGATTCTTTACAGCGGAGACGAAATTGGCCAGTTCAATGATTACAGCTACCATGATGATCCGGCGAAGCGGGAGGATTCCCGTTACCTGCATCGGGGCGCGTTTTCCTGGAAAAACGCGGCGCTGCGGACCAAAGCCGGAACACTTCAGAACAAGTTGTTTGAGGGGTTAAGGAAGCTGGAGAAGACCCGCGCGGCATATCCGGTATTTGATCCGGACGCGGAGGTTTCCGTGCTGGATACGGGAAACCGATCCGTGCTTGGAATTCGGAGAGAGAAGAATGGAGAAGTGCTGACCGCTCTGTTCAGCTTCAGCGGACGTACAGAAACTGCGCGGATCTATGAGACCGGAACATGGATCAATCTGCTGGACAAATCGACAGGCTCGATCGTGACTGGGAAGGCTGCGGGCAGCCAGGCAGCAGGAAACTGGCAGTGCACGGATCGGCAGCCGAAGGGAAGCGGCATTGTACTGGAAGCCTTCGGGATGCGCTGGCTGTACCGGAGAAAATGAAATCACTGTGGACACCTGCAGGATTTTGAGTGTTACTGTTTGGGCGCAGCGTGAACAGTAACTTTTGAGTAAACGTGTGGAGAAAAAGTGTTTCCGCCGGACTTGACTTCCGGCGGAAACCTGTTTATAATAACCAATGACTGAGAAGATGTGTAAGTAATCTGTATTCAACGGTTTCCAGAGAGGCGGCATAACCTGCTGAGAGTGCTGCCAGCCGCATACAGACGAATTTCAGCATTGGAGTTTTCCGTGAAAATTGGAACGCGGTGATTTCGGAGCGTACTTTAAACATGCTCCGGCGTATTTGGATCAGGCGGGATAAGGTAAGCGGATGCAGACGCTGCATTAAAGCGATTTAAGTGCGGAGATGGTAACGCGCAGAAGAAGTAGAAAGCGTATCGTGTCCGAACATGGGTGGTACCGCGGATTTGATTGATTCGTCCCATAAAGGTTTCCGGTGTTTCCGGAGCCTGTATGGGATTTTTTTTTACTTTACAGGAAATTGCTTTCCTGTAAAGTAAAAAACGCTCCGCAGGGATGCGCACTGCGACGTACAATGTAGATGTCGCAAGCGACCGCCGCAGGCGC
>CAJMMH010000055.1 GCA_905214365.1 uncultured bacterium | reverse complement strand
GTTGTTTCCTGCCAGGATGTCGGCGAGCAGAACCGGTTTCTGACCTCCAACATCCTGCGGCTGCATCGGGAAGGGCTTGCCTATCAGGATATTGCTATTCTCTTCCGCACCAATCTCGGCGAACGCTTTGTCACGGACGCGCTGATGAAGGCAAATATCCCGTTTACGCTGCGCGATTCGCTCCCAAGCATCTATGATCACTGGGTTGCTCAGGATCTGCTTTCCTACCTGCGGATCGCCTCGGGAAACCGGAACCGCGGGCTCTGGATGCGAATGATCAACCGTCCGAACCGGTATGTCAGCCGGGACGCGTTTCCGCCGCTTCAGGACATCACCATCGACAGTCTCCGTCCCTATTACAAGGACAAAGACTGGATGCAGGACCGGCTTGACCGCCTTGAATACGATCTGATGATGCTTGGACGCATGAACCCATATCCGGCCATTCACTACATCCGGAAAGCCATGCACTATGAAGAATATCTGGCAGACTACGCGAAAGAGCGGCGCATGAACCTGCAGGAGCTGACCGATGTGCTTGATGCCATTCATGAAAGCTGCCGAAGCTGCCGCTCGCTTGCGGAATGGGAAACGCATATCAATGCGTATAATCAATCGCTGAAGGAACAAAACGCATCCCGTTCCGGTTCCGAACCTTCTGATGCCGTAACCCTGTGTACGCTGCACGCTGCAAAGGGACTTGAATACGCAGTTGTCTTCCTGCCGGATCTGAATGAGGATACAATCCCTCACGCGCGCGCTTCTCTCGATACTGATATTGAGGAAGAACGGCGTCTCTTGTATGTCGGTATGACCCGTGCCAAGGAAAAGCTGTATCTTTCCTGCCTGCGTGAACGCATGAATCATCAGAAAGCGCCGAGCCGCTTTCTGGCAGAACTCAATCTTCCCATTGTCAATGACGATGGATCTTCCAGCTAATGGCTGCGCGCAGGCCCGGCATCCCAACGCCTGATATCGCGCGATATTGTTTTCATTACAGCATTCGTTTACAAAAAAGGCAGAAACAAACCTTACAGATTTCCTGCATCCGTTTGTTTCTGCCCTTCTTTTGGTTCAAAATACTTCTTTGTCAGCCTGCTGTTTCCTGCGGCAGCAAACGATTGGTTTCATAGCCCTGCCTGCTGCCCGGCGAACCTGACCGGATTACTCGTCAAGGTCATCCAGATCGTCCGCGTCTACCAGCTCATCGTACTCCTGCGCGTCCAGCCACTCGTCAAACGCATCGGAAGCCGCCTCGTACTCGTCGTCGGACTCGATGTTCTGCAGATCTGGCTCTCCGTCTCCGTTTTCCTTGAAACGGTACAGATAAACCTCACCTTCCTCAGACTCGATTCCCTCTAACGGAAGCAGAGCGATATACTCTCTTCCGGCAGCTTCAAAAATGGTAACAACTGCGCACTCTACCTCGGAATCATCCTCCAGCGTCAGTGTTACAGTATCTCTGTCATCCTGTTCATACTTCTCGTTCATCGTCTCAGCTTCCTTTCGTTTTTATCATTTTCTGCATAACAGCCATATGTTATCCGCTCTGAAACAGCCTGCTAATAAGCCTTTTATCAGCTATGCACAGGCTGCAGCCGCCAAAAACGCCGGATTACAGCTCCGCAGTCAGCTTTTCGATTCCTGCCTTGATGCGGGCAACGGACTCATCCTTGCCGAGGATCTCCATGATCTCGGTTGCGCCGCCCGGCGTAGACTGCTTGCCGGAAACCGCGGTACGGATCGGCCACATTACAAAACCGGTCTTGTATCCCTTCTCCTTTGCAAACGCGCTGAGCGTCTCAAACAGAGCGTCATTGCAATAATCCTCCTGACTTTCAAGAACCGGAAGAACTTTCTTCAGAAGCGCAAGCGCGCTCTCCGGAGTTGTCTTCATCTTCTTGTGCGCATACATGGAAATGTCGTAAGCCGGAACCTCCTGGAAGAAATCAACCAGCTCCTCGATATCCGGGAAGATTTCGATTCTGGTCTTTACCAAAGCCGCGATCTTCTCATAGCTGCAGGCTCTGGTCACGTACTTTTTAATATACGGCAGCGCCTTCTCCAGATACGCGTCATTATCCATTTCCTTAATATATTCGCCATTCAGCCACTTCAGCTTTCCATAGTCGAAAACAGCCGGAGACTTGCTCATACGGTGATAATCAAACTTCTGGATCATCTCGTCAAGCGTCATCTTCTCCTGATTGTCCTCCGGACTCCATCCAAGCAGCGCAACAAAGTTGACAATTGCCTCAGTCAGGAAGCCCTGATCAACCAGATCCTCAAAGGAGGAATGGCCGCAGCGCTTGGACAGCTTCTTGTGGCTCTCATCGGTAATCAGCGGGCAGTGTACATAAACCGGAATCTCCCAGCCGAACGCTTCATACAGACGGTTGTACTTCGGTGAAGAAGACAGATACTCGTTGCCGCGTACAACATGGGTAATGCCCATCAGATGATCGTCGATTACATTGGCAAAGTTGTAGGTCGGGAACCCGTCGGACTTGATCAGGATCATGTCGTCGAGCTCTGCATTGTCAACAGTGATGTCTCCATAAATCTCATCGTGGAATGTCGTTGTTCCGGTATTCGGATTGTTCTGACGGATCACGTACGGCTTGCCTGCAGCCAGGTTTGCCTCTACCTCTTCCTTGGAAAGTCCAAGGCAGTGCTTATCGTAAACACTGATTTCCTTGTCGCCAATGGTTGTATGGAGGCTTTCCAGACGCTCTTTGTCGCAGAAGCAATAGTACGCCTCACCTTTTTCAATCAGCTGCTTTGCGTACTTCAGGTAGATGCCCTGTGCCTGACGCTCGCTCTGTACATACGGGCCGCAGCCGCCGTCCTTGTCCGGTCCCTCATCGTGAACCAGCCCGGTCTCCTTCAGGGTGCGGTAAATAATATCAACCGCGCCGTCTACCTGACGCTCCTGGTCGGTATCCTCAATCCGGAGCAGAAAATCTCCGCCCTCATGCTTTGCGATCAGATACGCGTACAGCGCTGTTCTCAGATTTCCTACATGCATCCGTCCTGTCGGGCTGGGTGCAAATCTTGTACGAACCTTACTCATAATTTCCTCCAGATGGCAGCAAAACTTCTGGCTTCTTTCCGCCCGCGCCGCCGATTCATTCTCCCGGCAGCCTCCCCGCTGCCCAACCGGACAAACGAATTTCTGCCGTCATTTCAGTCAAGCGGATATTTGCAATCCGCTTCGCTTCTTGCTCATAATCAAAGCGTGCCTGATCCGGGTTCCTGGAAAGTTCCGGGCAGTCCCATTTCAGACACGCTTCAGTTTACCACATTCTTCTGTCAGATGCAATCAGATTATTCCGCAACGGAAATGTTTTCTCCGATCAGACCGTTCCATGCGCCCGGAATCTTTGCGTCCGGATGCGCAATCAGCCACTTGTTGACATGCGTTCTCAGCTTGTCCTCGCCGACTGCGTCAGGATCCGGCGTACACTCCTCGTTGGTTCCCTTCGGAAGGATAACAACATTCTGGAAGCCCTTTCCGTCAGCGCCGCACGGTGCATAATGAAGCGTTGTCTCATACATCTGGAACACAGTTCCTGCCGGTACGAAAAACGCTTCCGCGAGAGACGTATCATAGGTAAAATCATCCGTTACGTCCTGCAGCGCGCCGACCAGAATGATCTGATCCGTTACTGCGACATTGATCTCACAGTTGCGGTGATACTCCAGCGCATTCATCAGAGAGTTATGACCGTTGCAATAACCGACCTGAATCGGCATGCCGCCGAAAAAGCGGTCTCCGAACGCCTTTGCAGCCTTAGTCTGCTCCACCGCCGGTACGCTTCCGACGTACACAACATCCTCCGGAACCGGTGTCGCCTTCATTGCCTCAAACAGATCATCCAGCTCATAGCCGTTTACCACCTTGCCGTAACGGCGGTAAGCCGAATCTGTAATCTTCTTTATCGTAATCATGATTTACTCCCATCCAGCAAACGGGTTCTCGGACGGATACATCATTCCCTTCGGCTGGTTGAAGCCGATATCCGTTACGCCCAGATACTTGAATACTTCAAAGATAATCTTTCCGTAGTGGCCGAACGCAACTGCACCGTGATGCGGATAGTTCTTCTCTACCAGAACGTGACGGTAGAAGCGTCCCATTTCCGGAATCGCGAATACGCCGATGCCGCCGAAGCTTCTGGTTGCAACCGGAAGAACCTCGCCCTCTGCAACGTATGCGCGAAGCTGCGCGTCAGCGGTACTCTGCAGACGGTAGAAAGTGATCTTTCCAGGAGCGATGTCTCCCTCAAGGGTACCGAATGTGAACTCCTTCGGGAGGGTTCTTGCCATGATCTTCTGGTTTCTCATCTCGCCGGCAGACAGCTTGCATACCGGAGTATTTCCGCAGTGGAAGCCCATGAAGGTATCAGTCAGCTTGTAGTCATAATCAAACTTGCCCTTGATGCTCTCCAGGTACATATCCTTCGGAACAGAGTTGTTGATATCAAGCAGAGTAACTGCATCTGCGGATACACAGGTTCCGATGTACTCGGACAGAGCGCCGTAGATATCAACCTCGCAGGATACCGCGATGCCTCTTGCAACCAGACGGCTGTTGACATAGCACGGAACGAACTTGAACTCGGTCTGGAATGCCGGCCAGCACTTGTTCGCGAATACAACGTACTCTCTGCTTCCCTTGTGCTCCTCCATCCAGTCAAGCAGGGTGATCTCATACTGAGCCAGCTTGTTCAGGATTTCCGGATAGTTGTTGCCGTGGCCAAGCTCCTTTGCCATATCGGCTGCAACCTCAGGAATACGGGCGTCGCCTGCATGTTTGTTGTAAGCCGCGAACAGATCCAGCTCAGAGTTCTCCTCGATCTCTACACCAAGGTTGTACAGCTGCTTGATCGGCGCGTTGCATGCCAAGAAATCCTGCGGACGCGGTCCGAAGGAGATGATCTTCAGGTTATGTAAGCCAAGGATGGTTCTTGCGATCGGGATGAAATCCTTAATTGCTTCTGCAGCGCCCTCGGCGTCAAGACATGGATTCTCCGGAATATATGCCTTGATGTTGCGCAGCTTCAGGTTGTAGCTCAGGTTCAGAACGCCGCAGTACGCGTCGCCTCTGCCGTCAAGAAGGGAATTCTGGGAGTCCTCCGCTGCAGCGATGTACATAACCGGTCCGCCGAACTCTCTTGCAGCCAGTGTCTCACTGGTCTCCGGTCCGAAGTTTCCAAGGAAAATAACCAGTGCGTTGCAGCCTGCTTCCTTTACTTCCGCAACTGCCTTCTGCATATCCTTCTCATTCTCAACCGTTGTCTTGCACTCAAAAATCTCTCCGCCCTTTGCCTGATAGGTCTCAACGATCTTTGCTCTTCTGGACGCGGAAAGAGTCATCGGAAAGCAGTCTCTGCTGACTGCCAGAATACCAAGTTTTACCTCTGGAATGTTGTTCATTTTGTCCTCCCTGAATACTCCGCGATTACTCGCCGAATACTGCAATATAATCTTTCTTGAATTTTTCGATTCCCTGCGTGGTCAGCGGATGATTGATCATCTGCATCAGAACGTTGTAAGGAACGGTCGCGATATCAGCGCCTGCACGCGCGCAGTCAATCACATGGATCGGGTTGCGGACACTTGCCGCGATGATCTCAGTCTCAATGCCGTGAACGTCAAAGATCTCGGCGATCGACTCAATCAGCTCGATGCCCGGCATGGAAATATCGTCCAGTCTGCCAAGGAACGGCGATACGTAGGTTGCTCCTGCTCTTGCCGCTAACAGTGCCTGCGCAGCGGAGAAAACAAGCGTTACGTTGGTCTTGATTCCCATTGCGTGCAGCGCCTTGGTTGCCTTCAGGCCCTCTGCCGTCATCGGGATCTTGACAACCATGTTCGGATGGATCTTGCTGATCGCAATTCCTTCCTCAATCATCGTTGCCGCGTCTGTTGTCGTTGCCTTTACCTCGCCGCTGATCGGACCGTCAACGATAGAAGCGATCTCTGCGATTACTTCTTCAAATACGCGGCCTTCCTTTGCAATCAGGGACGGATTCGTTGTAACACCGCAAATGATTCCCATGTCATTTGCCTCTTTGATATACTCCACATTAGCAGTATCAATAAAGAATTTCATGTGCGCATCCTCCGGATATACATATTTGTAACCGCCGCTTTCTCCGTTTTGAACAGCTGTTTCACGCAAAATGCCAGCAGCAATGCAGAAACAATCCTTTCTCCCATCCTATCGGCAGACAACAGCGTTACGTTATTTATAATGTACTACAAATCACTAGGAAAGTCAAACTATTTCCCGTAAGCTGCAATGATTTGTCTACTGTTCATGCTGCGCTCAAACAGTAATGGATTTTGTCTGATTCAGAATACTGCCGGTTTTCTGATTGACAAAGATTTTTCCGGTGTTTATACTGAAGGAAACCGGTCATTATCTGCGGGAATCAGCTATCTCGCGCTTTACACCGCAAAACCGACCGGAAAGAAAGGACGAAAACGATGGAACAGAAAAAACTTCCTGTTATTTACTATTGCTTCCCGGGTGGAAAGCACAAGGTTCTTACCATGAGCTATGACGACGGAAAGGTTGAGGACCGCCGTCTGGTCGCTCTGTTTAACAAGTACGGAATCAAGGGTACATTCCATGTGAACGCCGGGCTTCAGGATGATCCGCAGCGTATCCCTCTCTCCGAGTATAAGGCTCTGTATGCCGGCCATGAAGTATCCGCGCACACTTACACGCATCCAACCATCGCCCGCTGCCCGCTCAATCAGGTTGCTGCGCAGGTACTCGAAGACCGCCGCATTCTTGAAGACGCAGTCGGCTATCCGATCCGCGGCCTTTCCTACCCGAACGGCTCCTATTCCAGGGAAATCATGGATTTGCTTCCCGCTCTCGGCATCCGCTATGCGAGAACAGTCGAAAGCACAATGAGCTTCGCGCTTCCGGAGAATTTCCTTGCGTGGGGCGCAACCTGCCACCACAACCGGAACCTTCTCGAACTTGGCCAGCAGTTTTCTGACCTGCACAAAACGCAGTATCTGTACATGACGTATGTCTGGGGTCACAGCTATGAGTTCACACTCCACGACAACTGGAATGTCATGGAAGACTTCTGCAAGCTGATCGGCGGTCACGACGATATCTGGTACGCGACTAACATCCAGATTGTGGATTACATGGATGCCGTAAAGCGTCTGCAGTATACCGCTGCCGGAGATAAGGTTTACAACCCGAACTTTGATTCCGTATGGCTTTCCGTTAATAAGACCATCGTTGAAGTTAAGGGCGGCGAGTACGCAGCGCTGCCGGTATAATCCGGGATTTCTTTGCAGGCGTTTGTGCTACGCACAGGCAGGAACAAATTCTGCTGATGCGGCTTTGCCAATGTTTTCAAAAAAAGATGCGGTTTTGGATCATTTCCATCACCGCATCTTTTTATTTTACTTTTCTGTCACTGCTGTATCGTCCTCCGGTTCCGTATTCACACGCCGGATTTTCGGCCTAATCAGCCCTTCAGTTCTGGAAGCACTTCGCTCCAGTCCATATCCGTTCCATAATAGAAGGACGGATAACCGGTCTGATTGTAACAGTTGTTCTGCCATGCAATGGATGAACGGTACTGCAGATCATGCATCATGGTAAAGAGCTTGTGATGCGTGACCTCGGTATTCATGTAAATGCGCACCGCCGACTCATCCTCCAGACGCAGCAGCAGATTTTCCCGGTAATCGCCGAGCACATCAGCCACCAGGCACGGGTTGCCCTTGGTTCCGTTGTTAGTTCTTGTCCCCTGCGGATCAAGCATAATTCCATGCACGTTATCATTGACAACACCGCGCTGACTTTTCACCTTCATATAGTTTGAAAAGTCAATCACCTGGGTTGTCAAATCGCCTGCCCAGCGAATTCCCTGATTGGTTCCAAGAAGCGGAACATCCAGCACAT
Source organism: uncultured bacterium (assembly GCA_905214365.1). GTDB lineage: Bacteria > Bacillota > Clostridia > Lachnospirales > Lachnospiraceae > Anthropogastromicrobium. The sequence continues at coordinate 4,592 of CAJMMH010000055.1, read as the reverse complement.
TTCCCCTGCAGTCATATGTCTTATCATCCGCCCATACCTGCCAGCCTCTGACATTGGGATCAATCTTTCCGATCATGCAGCGTCCAAGATCCTCTTCCGCGTATTCTCCGAAAAATACCTTGCCGTTTGCCGCGTCACGGAGCGCATAGCCGTATGGCGCTGCTTTTGCCCCTTCAAATACATTGAAGATCTGGAAGCCGGTCCGGTCCGGATCAATTTTTGCCACATGAAAAGAATCGCCGTGGCCAAGCTTTGCCCGCCGTCCATCCGGAAGCCGGTCATAGCTTGAATACAGCAGCGAGCCGTCGTGGTCGATAACCGCTGCTCCATACACAATCTCCTGTCTTCCATCGCCGTCCACATCGGCCGTTGACAGGCTGTGGTTTCCCTGTCCGGCAAATGTGCCGTAAACGGAATCGCGTCCTTCCGTTTCGTGCGGATTGGAATGGAACGGATTGCTCATAATCGTGAATCCGGAATCGACAGAAAACGTCTCTTCAAAGTGATTGTTGAAGAAACTGTAGACTGCAATCGTAGACCTTGTATAGTATCCACGGCTCATAATCAGATACGGACGTTCGCCGTCTAAGTACGCTGCTCCTGCAAGGAAGCGGTCCACGCGGTTGCACGGCTCCACGCGGCGCATCGCATAATCGCCCCACATCAGTCCGTCGTCTACACGTCCGAACGGATACGGAATCGTTTCCAGTTCGCTTCCATCCCCGGCAAACATCGTCAGATACTCCGGTCCTTTGAAAATGAAGCCCTCAAAATCTGTCAGATCATTGCGCGGACTCATCGACGGCGCAAACGTATGGATGTAGTAATCCGCAAGCTTCGCGCCGTCCTCTCTCGACAGCGGATAGGAATACTGCGGCTTTAAGTCAAAGCACTCTTCAAGTGTCTTCGGCCAGTGTCCATTCTGTACCTCCGGATGCTCATGCCAGCCGCAGAATACATCAATCAGATGCTCTCTGTAGCTTGCGCCGGAGCAGACATAATTGTCCTGATGGCTGTATCCGGCCTCGATATCTGTCTTCGGCATCGTCACATAATACTCAGACTTTACGCTTCCATCCGGATTGTAAATGGTCATCTTTGTTCCCGGCGCTGTCTTGACTGCCATTTCCGCTTTTCCATCCAGGTTAAAGTCCATCACAATAAACTGCGTGTAATGCGCGCCCGCGCGGATGTTGCAGCCCATATCCAGACGCCACAGAAGCGTACCGTCAAGGCGATAGCAGTCGATATAGCAGTTTCCGGTATATCCCTTGTGCGATACGTCATGCGCATTAGACGGATCCCATTTCAGGAAATATTCATACTCACCGTCTCCATCCACATCTCCGACACTCATATCATTGGCGGAATACTCGTATGCCTGTCCTGCCGGGGTTACGCCTCCTGCCGGACGCTGAATCGGCATATCAATGTAGTTGGAACCACTCTTCCACGCCTTTACTCCTGCGCACGGCTCCGCTTCCTTTCCGTCTGTCACCGCCGCGACCGCATACACATCTTCCATCGTTCCCGCCGGATCGAGCCAGTTGGTGCTGTCTGTGACAATGGCAATCTTCTTTCCATTCCGGTATACCGCAAAGTCCGTGCCTGTCAATCCGGTTTCACTGTATCCGCTGACCTCGCTCCGAAGCAGCCGCCACGAAAGAAAGATCCCGTTCTCTGTTCTCGCCGCTGCCAGTCCCCGTCCCAGCTTTTCCAACCACGGATGAAACTGCTTTTTTACCGGAGATTTTACGGTATCGCTCCAACCAAGTTCTTTTTCTCCCGCCATTGCGCGGATTCTGAAATAATGCGGAATGTGCGTTGTCTTTTTCGCCGTATACTTTGTTTCTGCTGCCGCACCGATCAACTGGTACTGCATGCCCGGATGATCAGCGTCCGCCCAGTAAATTTCATAGGAATCCGCACCGTCCGCCGCGTCCCAGCAAAGAGAAACACTCTCATCCTCAACGTTTGCCACGATTACCTTCCATGTTCCCATCAGCTTCGCTCCTTTCTTCTGCCGTCATGCCTGCCCTTTTGTCCGCTGCTGTTCACACTTTTCTCAAACAGCAGCGGACATTCCGCTGTTTTGTATCTGCCTTCCTTATGCTTTATGGAATCCGGTCAGCGGCATATCCTTCATCAGCTCGTCCATACCTGCCCAGTCCTTTGGAAGCTCCTCACGGATAAAGTCAAGTACCATAATCACATTCAGGCACCACTGAGAAACGAAGTTTGTCGTGATCCACGGGATTTCAGTCAGCGATTCCTGATTTGCCGTATCCGGCAGCTGTATCGACTCAAAGCCGCCCTTATTGTAATCGGAAATCATCGCGCGCATCAGAATCCGCCATGTTTTCTTCGCCTGCTCCTGATCCTTCCGGTACCACGCGCAGAAAGCTCCCATTGCCGCCGCAAAGAACGGAAGCGAAAACTCACGGTCATTGATCAGGCCGTTGGTTTCCTTTACCTGCTCTTCCCGGCTCAGATAGTAGAACCGGCCGTAATCTGCTAACATGTCCGTCCATTCCGGATCATCCAGAAGCAGGGACAGCTCCAGCCACACCTCGGCCGCGCCCATGCAGATCTGCAGATGAGAACCGCCCGCCGCGCGTTCGCCGATGTAACGCAGATGATTGTCCGCCGGATCATACTCAAAGTCGGTTCCGGATACTAATTTCAACGGCGCCTTCTTCAGATCCTCGATTCCGGTACGGATCTTTTCCAGATACTTCTTATCATCAAACCGCTCCCACTGTGTCATCCAGTTTGAGCAGAATGACGACCAGTCAGGGCCAGAACGCGCATGGGTCGGAGAAACCATCTTGCTTCTGTCATAAAAATAGCGCAGCGGATCAATGTTGACGATGGAATAATCCGCGTCTTTATCATCCTCGAAAATATCCTTCATTCTCGCGTCGCCAGTCAGGTAATAATAGAACCGGTGATGACCTGCCATGCCGATTCTCGCTTCCTTGCAGGAGCAGCCCCAGTGGCGGACATTGTGGCGGGAACCGATTCCCTTGTACGGTCCGAGATGATACATATCAACCTCGGAGCAATGGCGGCTCATTGCTTCCGCCAGCGTAAAGACATCCTCTCTCTGCGTGCGCATGAAATACAGCCACAGCCACAGAGTCGGAACCAGCTCCGTATTCTGCCATGCATAGCCTCCCATGTCGTACTTCCAGCAGTGGCGCGCCCGATCATAGGTATGCATCACATCGCCATAGTTGTAGAAACCATACCAGTTCCGTACTTCAACCTCATTTTCATAGAAGGTAACCGCGCGGTTCAGCTGATCCTCCAGCCAGCGCTCCATCTCCGTATCCATCTGCTTCAGGCTCCAGTAGCCGAATGCTCTCAGCTTATGGTAATACTCGATATCAGCCAGATATACCGGCGGCTTCTGAACCTCTTGGTTAAATGCTTCCAGCCGCTCTGCGGACGGAATGATTCCGGTATAGCTCTCGATGGAGAAATTATTGGTATTGGCAATTCCGACCGGCGTCGCGCCCATTTCATCAAAACCCTCATAGTAGGTCTGGGAATATCCGGTTGTCGCGTAATGACGGTAATCAAACGCTTCCACCTGCGGCGTCCAGAACCAGACGGTCGCGCACGCGGTTTCCTCTGCCAGTCCCTTCAGCTCCAGTCCGGATGGGTATTTCTGCCAGAAATCCTTCTTGCCAATCAAAAATCCGCCTGTCTTATCACCGAAGCAGAATGCTCCCTTTGCCCGATTTCCGTGCATCGCCTGAATATAACAGCAGTTCTTCTGATTGGTTTTCTTCTCAATCACATAATGGGACGCGCTGTCCTGCACCAGACGGTAATCGCTCCAGATCGGCATCTTTGCTACTCCATCCCACAGCGATTTCGCCTCTTCTCCCTCTTCCGGAAGGATCTCGCCGCGAAGCTGTGCCTCATACTGCTCCATCGGCAGACGCGGCCGCCAGCTCGTCATCAGCACAGCCGGCTCGGAAAATGCTCCGTGATCAGTCAGCATCTCCACATGTCGGTTAAATACCGCGCCTTCCTGCCTGCAGAAGATCTGCATACCAAGACCCTTGAGCGAATCGGAATTTACATTGCCGTCGTAAATATAAGTATGCTGGAAATCAAGCTTCGCGCTGTCCTTCCATACCGTAATCCGAAGCACAAACGGGCAGCAGCGGCGGCCTGTCTTCGGTGATACATGCACACCGGATACACGGATCACACACTTCTGCGTCCCGCACTCTTCCACAGCAACCTCCTGCGGCTCTCCATAAAATGTTGTCTGCTTCTTCCAGACATCCGCCCCGTCTTCCTCCGCTTCGCTTCCGGATTCCTCCAGGATCAGAACCAGACGTCCCCGCTCGATTTCCTTCTCTCCCTCTTTCTTCGCATGACAAAGGATATCCGTTCCCTGCTTCTTCACTTCCAGAGACATCGTTCCGGCTGTGACAAGCAGACTCTCTTTCGTATCTTTCACTTCAATTGCAGACTTTGCCTGCGTCAGATCTTTTTCTGACTTAAGCGCCTCCAGTTCTGCATACGCGCCCATCTGCGCCGCGTTTGCGCTGTGGCTGGTCCACTTCACGCTG
>CAJMMH010000054.1 GCA_905214365.1 uncultured bacterium | reverse complement strand
ACGGCAGAAAATCAGCCGCAAAGGCAGGTGCATAAGAGATTCCGAGAGTACATTTTTATATCCTCTCGGAATCTCGTTGTACCTGAATTTACGCTTCTTTCTCCGTATGGAGGCTGTGAATCCGCAGAGAATTGCGTCCGCATGGTCGGTCGGCATCCGGCAGATTTCCGATAGTTTCATACTTTCCGTTGTCTTCAAGCCCCTGGAACGGCAGCGAATACCGGCTCGCAATCACCAGGCGATCCGATGTGGATACTGCAGCTCCAATTGCTCCCCGCTTTGTAAACTCGTTTCCGTTCTGCCGCATGGTTACCTCATATCGGCAGTATTCCGTATCGGTACGGATCTCCAGGTCAAGCGGGCAATCTGTCTCATAGGTTCCAAGCAGCAGGTTCAGTCCGCCGACACGGACTGCAGCTGTCTGATCCGGCAAAAATACAGCAGAAATCAATGTCTGTCCATCTGCGGACTGAACCATCACCGCTGCCTGATCGTGCGTAATCTGCCCGATTTCCAGACGCAGCTTTACCGTCCGGACAGCCGCAGGTTCCATGTTCCGCTCAGCGATAACTCGCGTATACGGATCCTGCTCCCACAGATGCAGGCTCTGCGTACCGTCCTTTGTTTCCAGTTCCGCGCCGCCCCATGACGGCACGAACAGATTCCAGCGGTTTCGCAGTTCAGAATCTGTCAGTCCGCTCATTTCCTCATGGATCTCGCCGTTCCATCCGGTTGTCACCGGAACCGGGACACGCGTAATCCACATGTCTTCCTTGTTGGTGCTGCAGACAATCCAGAGCGCGCCGTCCTCAAACTGACGGTTGTTTTCCGTGATTCCACGCATATACTGCGCGCCAAGGTTTTTCATACCGCCCTCATACCGGCACGGCGGAACTTCCGGCATAATTGCCGCAAGTCCGTAAAAATCCTGTCCGTTTGCTCCGGTTGTAATCGCTAACGGCCAGCGGTGCGCGCTGTCCGGCGACGGATTGTACACAAGCGCATAGGTTCCATCCGAAAGCTGCTGCCCCCATACCTTTCCGGTCGAGGTAATAATGGTCGGGGATACCTCCGGCTTGCTCCATGTCGCTCCGCCGTCCTCTGATACGGTTGTCAGCGAATTTTTGAATACGCCGATAATACGCTTGTCCGGCAATGTGTACCACGACAGCGCCTGTCCGCCGCTGCACGGGAAAAAATCCGTATTGAGCCGCTCTTCCTCCCACCACTGCTGCGTGACAATCGGCTCGCTTAACAGCTCCCGGCATGCCTGACAAAAACCCTCGTCCTGCGCTTCCTCGTAATAAGGGAAGCAGTCCGCGTTTTCCCGGTTAAAACCGGCGGGCGTATTGTAACGAAGAAAGTAAATGCCGGACAGCGATCCGTCCTCATAGATCTCCCTGACAACACGGCCAACACCGTATCCATTGTTCGGCGCAACTGAGGGTACCGGACAAATTCCGAGAAAGCTGACTGCTAACAGACGATCCTGCGATGAAATATAGAAGCCCATCCGCTGATGGTATACAAGCGGAATCGTCCCATTCTCATCGGTCTGATCTGCCAGAAGCTCCTTTTTCGGTCCCCGGTACGGGTCTGGGCAGACACGCGCCGGAGAAAACAGCTCCATCGGCTTTTCCCAGTGGATTCCATCCTCCGACACGCAAAGATAGACCTCCGACGGCGTTTCATGCTCGCCTTTGGGTCCGGACAGATATTCATACCAGAACCGTCCTTTCCACCGCGCTAACATCGCCGCGTGGTTGTAGGTATTTCCCGTGCCGTCCGCCGCCCATTCCGGGTCCGCGCTGGCACGGACCACCTGATAACTACAGGCTCCGGTAACGTGCGGCAGTGCTCCGTCCTGAAAACGGATATCCGCTTTTTTCTCATGATGACAGGTAATCAATGCCATTGCATGTTCCTCACTTTCCATTTTATGTACTCTCGGAATCTTTTGGTGCTTGATTTTACGAGAAGATTTTTTGTCAGATGTGTTCAAATTTTTGAGGCGTACGCGGTGCGTACGTTGATAAAATTTGAGCGCGGCTGGCAGAAAATCGGCCGTAAAAGCAAGTGCAGAAAAGACTCCGAGAGTACATTTTTATGTGTTCCCAGAATCCCGCTGTACCTGAATTTGCAGGAGGATTCCGGTTCTGGATGTGCATGTCTGTTATTTTTGTTTTCTTCCTTCTGCAAAACGAATTGCGTAATCAATCGCGTTTTCCAGGCTCAATTCATTGGCTGTTCCCTTTCCGGCCTGGTCAAATGCGGTTCCGTGATCGACAGATGTACGGATAATCGGCAGTCCGAGCGTGATATTAACACCTTCGACCGCCTGCCAGCCTCCTGCTTCCTTATCATAGACAAATCCAAGTACCTTTAACGGAATGTGTCCCTGATCGTGATACATGGCAACAACGATATCGTACCAGCCTCCTCTTGCTTTGGAGAAAATGCTGTCCGGCGGAATCGGACCATCCGCACAGATTCCTTCCTGCTTTGCCGCCTCAACAGCAGGGGTAATTTCTTCAATTTCCTCTGTGCCGAACATCCCATGCTCCCCACAATGCGGATTCAGACCAGCGACACCGATCTTCGGCTCTTTGATTCCCATCTGGCGGCATGCCTCGTCCGCAATTCGGATGACCTCCAGCACGCGTTCCTTTTTTACCCGGTCGCACGCCTCGCGGAGTGAAACATGGGTTGATACATGCACCACGCGCAGATTATTCCAAGCAAGCATCATTGTATATTTCTTTGTACCCGTCTTATCCGCATAAATCTCAGTATGTCCGGCATAATGATGGCCCGCCATGTTGATGGCTTCCTTACTGATCGCGTTTGTAACGGTTGCATCCACTTCTCCGTTCATTGCCAACTGGATTACCTTATCCACATACTGGAACGCCGCCTCTCCGGACGCCGCGCGGATCTGCCCGACCTCCAGCTGCTGCGGGGTAATCGCACCCAGATCAAGGACATCAATCGTACCCCTCTGATACAGCGCCTCAGCTGGACTGCTGACCGCATGAATTTTCAGGCCGTCCTCCCCGACAAATTTTTCTGCCTGCTCCATCACCGATGCGTCTCCAATGACAAGCGGTCTGCACCGGTCAAAAATAGTGCCTCTCGCAAATACCTTTCTGGTAATTTCCGGTCCGATGCCTGCCGGATCTCCCATCGTAATTCCAATCACTGGTTTCATATTCTTCTCTCTGTTCCTTTCCGATCTTCTGCACCGCTGTACAGATTACTTCATTCCATTTCCGGCATTTTCATCCAGTACCTGCTTCAGTGCCGCTCTGCCTTCTTCCGACAGCATGTGAAACGGTCTGCGGCAGTGGCCGACCGGATATCCGAGCATTCCCACCGCTTCCTTGATGACAGTATTTGGATTTCCGAACTGGAAGCAGTTTCTCAGAGTACGGATCGAGTTCTGGCAGCGTTTTGCCTCTTCGAAATTTCCGCTCACAAAGGAATTGTAAATCGATGCCAGGGTTTCCGGATACACATTGGAACAGCCTGCGATGCCGCCGGTACCTCCCGCAAAAAGCGTCCATAAGATCAGGGAATCGTTTCCGCTGAGAACCGCGAAATCCCGGTCTAAAGTCCGCTCAATATACTGAAGAATGTTGTCAAAATTTCCGCTGGAATCCTTGACTCCGGCGATATGCTCCAGCCGGGAAAGCCGCTCTACGGTCGCCGGTGACAGCGCGTTTCCGGTTCTTGCCGGAATGTTGTAAAGGACAACCGGAATGCTGACAGACTCCGCAACCGCCTTATAATGCTGATACAGCTCTTCCTGGGACGCTGCCGCAAAGGACGGCGTAATCACAGACAGCACGTCCGCGCCAAGCTCCTGTGCCTTTACGGACAGCTCAATGGTTTCTCTGGTGCTGATACATCCGGTTCCCGCGTAAACCGGAACCCGTCCAGCCGTCTGTTCAATCACGATGGAAAGAACCCGTTCCTTTTCTTCCCGGCTCAGGATATAGCCCTCACCGTTTGTGCCGAACGCGAAAATTCCATGGACTCCTGCTTCGATCAAGCGGTCAATCTGAACGCGCAGCTGATCCTCGCAGATATTTTCCTTTTCATCCATCGGTGTAATCACCGGTGTAATAATTCCATGCAGCAGTTCTTTATAAGTCATTGTTGCCATCCTTTCCCGGCAGCTCTTGTGCCGTCTGCCAATTGATGCCTGCAAGTTCCGTCAGCATCTTTGGAGCGCCGAAGCTTCCGGACCGGACAAGCAGTTCACCTGTATTGTTTTCCCATTTGATCTGAATCCGCACCACGCCCGGCGCGCACTCACCAAGCAGCGACAGCTGTACCGTTCCAAGCAGTTCAAGAAATGCCTGCAGCGTATCGCCGCCAATAATCATCAGTCGTATACCCGGCTCCCTTACGAGGGCCGCTGCAATCCCTGCCATCCTCCGGCTGACCTGCCTGCCAGACTGCTGCGGGGTCTGTCCTCTTTTTTCTGCGGCAAGCTGAATTTCATCCATCCCCGGAAAGCCGGTATCCGCAATGCATCCTGGATGCGTCCGATACGCTTCTGACAGCTCTTCTGCAATCTTCCCGCAAATGTCCTGCTCCTGCCTGCACCTGCCAAGCTCCATCTCACCGATTTTCATCCTGCCGTTTTCCGACTCATTGGATTGCATCCCGTCAGTTTTCGGCTCACCGTCTTCCATCCCGTCAGTCGGGACAACCACCCGATAAAAGCCTGCCTGCTGCGCCGCTTCTGCCTGACGGCGGCTGACATTGCTGACACTTCCGCATATTACTGCAATTTTACCCGTTTCCCACGCCGCAGGCAAGTCTCTTTTCGGAAATGGAAGAAGATTTGCAAGAACTTCTGCCACACCCGCGCAGCCTGCCCATACCGCCGTCTGCCCGGACCGACGCTGCAAATCCCACACCTGCGCCGCTCTCCGAACCAATTCTTCATCATCCCTGGCATCCCATACAACAATCCCATCCTGTCCGTTCCAGCTGCCCGGCGCACTCCATCCGGCTTTTCCTCCGCTTGCCGCAATCGTTACCGCGCTGTCCCTGGTAACCGGTTCAAACGGATCATTTCCAAATGTACTCTGAGAAACCGGCGTTCCGTCAATATACTGGATTCCGTTCTCTGTTGTTCTTCCCATACGCGGATACGCCGGGAAAAAATGAAGAACCGGTGTCTGTACCGCATCCATCACTGCCGTCAGCTCACTTCCTATGTTCCCGCGCAGCCCGGAATCTGTTTTTTTCAGAATCAGATCCGGATGGTATGCATGTACCGCCTCTGCCGCTTCAAACAGCTTCTGATAAGCGGCTTTGGGAGAAAGATGCCTTGATTCTGTATCAAACAGATATACGTCCGCTTCCCAGTCCGCAAGCGAACTGGTCAGCGCTTCGATGCAGCTGTAATAAGAGGTTCGGATTCCGGCCTTTGCAAACTGAACTCCCGTATCGAGCGTTCCGGTCAGATCATCTGCAAAAATAATCAAATTCATAAATTAATCCTTTCGCTGCTTTCCCTTTTTATGGTAAAATGATCGTATCCTGATGTATTTTATTGATTTTTGTCAGCGCGCCGCTCAGCTCATCTTTGAAAAGGCTCCAGAACGGCCTGCGCACATTTCTAAAATTCCGGAGGTCTCTTATGTCTGCACCATCCAACCTGATTTACGAACAATACTTTTTCGCCCCGGATCATGCCTATCTGCAGTCAGGCGCATCCTATATCAGCTGGGCCGGTTACCGGGAATGCGACGCTTCACATGTCATTGGTCCACGTGTTCTCGATACATATAAGCTGGTTTTTGTGCTGTCCGGACGCGGATATCTGACCCAGGACAGCCATGAACCAGTCCTTCTTCAGAAAAATGATATGTTTCTTCTCCACGCCTGCCATCGTCATCATTACTGGGCTGATCCGGACGATCCGTGGACCATTACCTGGGCCGCGTTCAATGGCGCTGACGTTCCCTATCTGCTGAATGCAGCCGGTATTACCGACCGCAATTACGTGCTGCGGAATGTCCTGACCGAGCCCCTGCAGAAGGCCATGACCAAGCTTGTCAATGGCCTGGCGGATGATACCGATCTTTGTCGTCTGGAAGCGCTTACTCAGCTCTTCCGCGTCTTTAATATGCTGCGCCGCAATCTGACCCCCCCGCATCGGAAACGGACGATGAATCCCTTGTATCCAGCCTAACTGCATTTATTGAGCAGAATTATTATATGGAAATCGACATGAATATGCTCTGCGGCCACACACACTACAGCCGTTCCTATCTTTCCCGTATGTTCAAGGCGAAGATGGGGCTGACCATTCAGGAATTTTTAATTGATACGCGAATCAATCACTCAAAGAACCTGCTTCTCGAAACCGAGCTTCCGATTCAGGAAATCGCCGCCTCTGTCGGAATCCGGGATTCTCTCTATTTTTCCCGTACCTTTCACCGGAAGACTGGATTCTCTCCCTCAGAATACCGAAAGCGGTTCTCTGACTGAAAACCGCTCTCTTCTGTTACAGCAGCCGCTCGTACACGCTCCGGATCTCCTCGCGGGTAAGCTTTCTCGGATTCTTCAGCAGCAGCCGTTTTACCTGCATTGCGTTCTCCGTCAGCTCATCCAGCGCGTCCGGCTTCACACCGAAATCACGAAGCGACTCCGGGATCTGGAGTCTGCGGCAAAGCTGAAAAATATACTCGACAAATGTCTCCGCAGGATCCTGCGCGGCCTCCAGCTGCTCCTTCGGCAGCATCACCTGCACAATCTCCCGGTACTGTGTTCTGCAGTCCGGAAGATTGAGCTGAAGAACCCACGGCAGCAGAATCGCGTTTGCAATTCCGTGCGGGATATGGTACTTTCCTCCCAACGGATAAGAAAGTGCATGGACAGCAACAGTTGACGAGGAAGACAGGCACAGGCCGGCAAAAAACGATCCAAGCAGCATCTGTTCTCTTGCGTGCAGATCTGATCCGTCCTGATATGCTGTCTCCAGACTTTCCGCAATCAGCTTCGACGCATGCAGTGAAAAGACGCGGCTGATCGGATTAGCCAGAATTGAAAGATACGACTCTACCGCATGACACAGAGCGTCTAAGCCAGTCGATGCCGTCAGCTGCGGCGGCAGTCCCACTGTCAGCTCCGGATCAAGCACCACACATGACGCGCGGAACGCAGGCGATACAACTCCTACCTTTAATTCCTGCTCCGGAACCAGGAAGATCGCGTTCGGCGTTGCCTCCGCTCCGGTTCCAGCAGTGGTCGGGGCCATAATTGTACAGATCGGCTGTCTGGTAATCAGCTCCGGCTTCATAAATCCTGCCTCCGCATATTCTGGATTGGAAACTGCCGCTGCTACTACCTTTGTCATATCCATTACGCTTCCGCCGCCGATTGCCGCTAACAGATCTGCCTTTGCCTGCACGACCTGGTCATACACAGACCGGATCTCGTAGCAGGTCGGCTCCGCCGGTACGCCGTCGATCACACCGGCCAGCTTTGCTCCCAGCATTTCCTGGAACTGCACAACTGCCGGAAGCTTCGCTACTGCCCGGTCTACTAACAATACGACCCGCTCTGCACCATTCTGTTCAATAAATTCCTTCACCCCGCCGAGACTTTTTTCTCCGGCATATACCTTGCCCGGAAATCCGGCTTCATACTGTCCGTTCATCATTTCCATGCCGCACTCTCCTTTCTCTTTCCAAACCTACCTTTATTTTCCTTCCGCATTCCATTCTTTGCACAGCCAGAGCTGTCATACTGACCCGATACCTTCGCAGACTGCATCATTCTCCGTTTGTCAGCGAAATAAACACCGGCAGTTCTTCTTCTGTATACATCATTTCCTTTCCATCGACACTTACAGTGATTCCCTTTCTGCACGGCAGATCATCCTCCTGTGCCCGTAAAACGCCGATCTGGTGTCCGCGCACGTTCAGATGCTCCAGGCGGAACCATTTCAGATGTGTCCGGATCGGATCGAGGATGATTCCGTCCTTCGTCAGCCGGATTCCCGCCACATAGGAAATGACCACATCCAGCCAGAAAGAATGATTATAGTCCGCTTCATCGCTGAGCCGTTCCCCGCTTACCGCATCGTAATGCTCAACCAGGTACGGCTTTCTGTAATCGCCGTCACGGAAATGCTGAATGGTATATTCTTTTAAGAAACGGTCAAATGCCGCATCGTATTGATGATTCTGCTTCCGGCTCTCATTTCCGAGCGCCTCCAACGCGATTCCATTGGTATACGGCCATGACGGTCCGCACCAGACACATCCGTTTCTCCCCTTGATATAATTTCCCATCCATCCGCCTGACGGGGAAAATGCCGGACAATCCTTAGAAACCGTTGCAAACACAGATCCCGTCGCGAACGCCTCACTGTCCATCAGCGGAAGGATTCCCCGTTCATTTCCCTTTGCCGCCATTTCCGCCCAGTACGGATAAATGCCGACAATATTCCGAACCATCGCCTTTTCGCCGGTTTCATCATGCAGATCGTAGTAAAAACCGGTTTCTTCGTCCCACATCCGGTCATTGATTTCCTGCTTCAACGCCTGCGCCTTCTTCTCGTATTCGCTTCCGTCTTCACCAAGCGCCTGCAGCAGATTGGCAAGTCCGGTCAGGTTCAGATAATGATACACGCTGCGGTCTACCCGCTTTAACGGCGTAAATCCGGCCGGATCCTTAGGATTCTTCGGGAAGTTGTGGAAGTACCAGTAGCTTGGCTGATACTCCTTTCCTGTCAGAGAATGCGTCCGTTCTGTCAGCAGGCTGCCAGGCGGATTCTGATATATTTTTTCATGGCCCGCAATGTACTTTTTCATAGCAGGAATCAGCTCCCGGATCCACTCTGTTTCTCCATCTGTCAGGTAAAACAGCCAGATCGCCCACAGCATGTAGTTGGCATAGGATTTCTGCTTCTGATCCACATAGGTACACAGTAGCAGGCCGTCTTCGTCCTGCCCGGCAAATGCGGACCTAATGAGCTCTTTTGTCAGGCTCCGGTCAGAATGCCAGCGCATATCCGTGATCTGAAGCGGCGTAGAAAGCGGAATCAGCTTGCTGAACTCCCATCCGCCCGGAGAAAGCGCCGTCTTTGCCATCCGGTGATCCCGTCCTTCATACATCACGGCTTCGCGAAAATTCCCATACTCCGGATAACAGATGGAATTCTTCAGAATGTACCAGCGGTACTTCCAGCACGCATCCATCAGCCGGTCGCTGCTCGAAAAGACCGGAGCCTCTTCAAAGAAACGGTTCTGCTCATCCTGCGCCCGCTTTGCCGCCTGCTCTTTCCATGCCTCCCACGCGCGCCTGCGTTCCCGGATCGCCTCTTCACATTCCGAAGTCAGATTTCCAACTGATGCAGCTGCAGTCAGCCGGATGGATTCTCCCGGCAAAACAACAACCTTTTCCTGTTCACGATCCCATCCTGCAGAAATTCCAAGCACAATTCCGAACCGAAGAACCGGACTTTTCGCAAACCACGCACCTCTTCCATCCTCTTTTTTGGTTTGAAAGCCTTCCGGACAGCAAGTGAACCGGAGCGTCAGCGGCTTTTTCGTATGGTTTTCCCACCGCATCACGGAAATGGCCGTATCATCGGCGGAAATTGTCTTTTCTTCATAAAAGGAAATGTCTCCGTCCAATGCCAGCGTCATCCGATCCGGGTACCAGACGGCATCCGCCTGGCTGTAATCGATCTGCCTGTCATCCTCGATGGTAAACAGCTCCGTCACATTCATCTTGTGAATAAAATCAATACAGCCCCGGAAACCGGGTCTGCGTTCCAGCACATCAACTGCCAGCCGACGGCCAGTCGGTCCGAACAGCAGCATTCCGGTTCGCGTCCTCAGGCAGCGTCCCCGATAGGAAAGCTCTGTCTGTATTTCTTTCATGCTCTGATCCTCCGCGTTTTTATCACGGACGCCCGGAATCTCTGCGCCTTATCAGTCTGCCTTTGCGGCCGGTTTTCTGCTAAAAGCGCAGGATTAATTCCGGGTGCCCTTGTTTTACATCTTTTCAAGCGTATCAAAGTCAGGGTCAATTTTTCCGTGGCAGTATTCCGCCTGATCCGCAATATTCCCTTCCCGGTCATACAGATATGCCGTTCCCTCTGCCATTCCATTTTTAAAACAGGTACTGGTTCTTACCAGGCTGCTGCCCGGCCAGAAGGTTTCCAGCCGACACTCCGGCTGTTCTCCCGGAATCTCCGGATAGGTATACCGGCGCAGCGGATTTCCCTGCGGATCATACCAGACATGAACGCCGATCCGCTGGCCGAGCCGATAGCTTCCGGTCAGCTGCACCATTCCATCCGGATTGTAAAAGGTCTCTTCCCCTTCCAGAAGAAAGCGGCCGTCATCCGCAATTCCGCCGTGATACCGGCAGCGCAGCTGTCCGTTCTTATCGTATTCCCTGTACTCTTTCACCGGCCCGACGATACAGGAGGCTCCCGATTTCATCAGCTCCGCTTCCGGCGGCTCCGGCTGTTCCTCCTCCAGAAGCCAGCACTCATTAAAGCACAGGTGGAGAAGCGGATGCACATTGCTGCAAATGATATGGATCAGTCCGTCCGGGCTCTGCTTCATCACGCTGTATCCAAGCGTGGAGGCATTGCCAAATTCCCCGGTTCCCTTTTTCCGCTTCTGCGCACCCCACAACTGCTTCCTGTGCCAGGTCTTTCCATCATCGTCCGACCATGCCACGTAGCTTCCGGCTTTATCCTTCAGGGCTTCGGGCTTCTTATTTTTCTTTGTCTGGTAATCTCCGCAGACAACCAGCCTGCCGGATGCCAGACGCAGGATGCTTGGCCGCTGCCCGGAGTTCATTGCCGGAAAGCCGGTCTTTATGACCTGATAGCTGTCGCCTCCATCTTTTGTAATCGCTGCCGGCATATAGCCGTCAATGTCCGTATTTTTTCCGCCGAGCGCCAGGATCGAGCCGTCCGACAGCTCCACTGCCGTTGTGTGCCTTCCTGCCGTGCGTCCCTTCGGATTTTCCCAGGTTTTCATCCCATCGCGGCTCCGCCAGAGTACCGACGTCGCTCCCACGCGCTGAACACCGGTATCGTCAACCGTGACATTGCATGAAGAGTCTGCCGCCAGATAAAATGTCCCATCCTTTGCGTGAATCGCCGTATTGATCGGCTGACGCGTCACCCATTCCGCTTTGTTTACAAACAGCGGATACTGCTCTTCGCTCCATGTCGCTCCGTTGTCCTTCGATACCACATACTGAAACGGATAGGAATCCGGCAGCTGCTCCCAACCCCAGAAATGATACAGAGTCCCGTCCGGAGCGGTATAAAGCATCGGCGCATGGTCGTTGACCCCGACCGGATCCAGAAACAGATCTGGAAATTCCCACCGGTCCTCTCCGATCCGCAACCTTGTTCCGACAAGGCCAGATCCCGCGTCGTACTCGTGCCGCGTCGAATATACGGAACAGATCAGATCACCATTTGCTGCCGCAGTCATACCAGGCGAATGATGGTGATGCCGGAATCCATCCGGAAATCCCGCCAGACGAATTTCTCTCTGCGTGCAGTTATCCGGCGGAACCGGGAACAGATAGCGTTTCCGGAAGTACGGAACATCTGCAGCTGGCGCTGCCAGGCGATATTCCTCCGTTTTCTGACGGACTCCGACGCTGAGCGCGGGCGGCGCCTGTTTTCCTTTTGGCTCTGGCATCCGTCCCATCGCGACACGGAAACCGATCGGATGACGCCCGAAATCATTGCAGATATCTTCCTCTTTATGACCGTAAGCAGGAGGCATTGCGCACCGGTAATACGGTGCCTGCGGGTACGCCTGGTAGCGGCCCGGATTGTCCAGCCAGCCACCGCGCACGCAACGATACCGGCCATTTTCCGGTCCTGCCGGATCGGTCTGATCCAGATCGCTGTACGGCGCGTACCAGTCATAGCACCATTCCCGGATCTGCGGATCGCACATGCGGTCAATCGCTAACGGCTCCCGCATTCCGGCCGCGTATTCCCACTCCGCCTCCGTCGGCAAATGATACGGCTTTTTCTCCTTCTCGGACAGCCACTTTGCATATCCTGCCGCTTCCTCATAAGTAACGCCGATCACATAGCCAAAGCGCTGCTTCCGCCTACGGGCCGCACCGTACCGCTCCTGCTCATATGCGGCAAACTGCTCCGCGCGCACCGGCTCCGCCGCAAGATAATAATCCTCTGTGATCGTCACCGTATGCACCGGAAGCGCAGGCGGGTCATCATATGTTCCTCCACCCATTAAAAAGCTTCCTGCCGGTATCCGCTGCATCATCATTCCCATTGAATTTTCGAATCGTTCCATACCGCCTCCTGCTCTTATGTCTTCCCGGAATCTCAGCTGCCAACGCAGGTCAAAATATTCCAGGAATTATTATTCCGCGCTTTTCTTATTCCTTCAGTGATCCAATCATAACACCCTTTACAAAGTACTTCTGAATAAACGGATATACAATCAGAATCGGGACCGTAGCTACAATAATCGTCGCGTATTTGATGGTAAAGCTCATCGCGTAGCTGTCTCCCATCGCAGCGCCGACTGTCATTTCGTCTACCTGACTATTAATAATAATATCTCTCAGGATCAGCTGCAAAGGAAATTTCATTTTATCATTGATATAAATA
>CAJMMH010000053.1 GCA_905214365.1 uncultured bacterium | reverse complement strand
ACCGCCTGCTTTTTTATAATTTCTTTAAATTTTTTTTTGTAAAAAAAGATGGATTTCACGTCTCTTTGGTGTATAATAAATTGCGTATTTTTTGACCCACACTGTTTATTCTAATCTAAGGAGGAATTATCTATGCCTGTAAAATACGTTTTTGTAACCGGCGGAGTTGTATCCGGCCTGGGCAAAGGCATCACCGCAGCATCTCTCGGACGATTGCTCAAAGCCCGCGGCTATTCTGTTACCATGCAAAAGTTTGATCCCTATATCAACATTGACCCTGGTACGATGAACCCGGTACAGCATGGTGAAGTTTTTGTTACAGACGACGGTGCAGAAACCGATCTTGACCTCGGACATTATGAGCGCTTCATTGACGAAAGCCTGAACATGAACTCCAATGTCACGACCGGAAAGGTATACTGGTCTGTCCTTCACAAAGAGCGCCACGGCGATTACGGCGGCGGTACGGTACAGGTAATTCCTCATATTACAAACGAAATCAAGTCCCGTTTTTACCGCAATTTTTCCTCCGACAAAACGGAAATCGCGATCATTGAAATTGGCGGCACAGTCGGCGATATCGAAAGCCAGCCGTTCTTAGAATCAATCCGCCAGTTCCAGCGCGAAGTCGGACGCGGCAATTCCATGCTGATCCATGTTACACTGATTCCGTATCTGTCCGCGTCGGGCGAGATGAAAACCAAGCCGACACAGGCAAGTGTAAAAGAGCTGCAGGGAATGGGCATCCAGCCTGATGTGATTATGTGCCGTACTGAGCATCCGATGGATGACGGCCTGCGCGCCAAGATTGCCCTGTTCTGCAACGTACCGCAGGAGCATGTTCTTCAGAACCTGGACTGCAGTGTCCTGTACGAGGTTCCGCTGATGATGGAGGAAGAGCATCTGGCTGACGTTGCGTGCGACTGCCTGGAGCTTCCGCACCGCGAGCCTGACCTGACCGAGTGGAAGGCGATGGTTGACGCCTGGAAGCATCCGCGGACCGAGATTACGGTTGCTCTGGTCGGCAAGTATATCTCTCTGCATGACGCGTACATCAGTGTTGTCGAAGCGCTGAAGCACGGCGGCGTTGCCAACCGCGCCAAAGTTAATATCAAGTGGATTGATTCGGAAACCGTAACCGATGACAACGCGGCTGAGCTGCTCGGTGACGTTTCCGGTATCCTGGTTCCCGGCGGCTTCGGCGACCGCGGCATTGAAGGAAAGATTTCCGCGATCCGCTACGCGAGAGAAAACGGAATCCCGTTCCTTGGACTCTGCCTTGGCATGCAGATGGCAATTGTTGAGTTTGCCCGCCACATCCTGAATCTTCCGGACGCGCACAGCATTGAGCTGAACCCGCAGACCACCCATCCGGTCATCCACCTGATGCCTGACCAGAACGGCATTACCAACATCGGCGGAACCCTCCGTCTCGGATCCTACCCGTGCGCTCTGGATGTTACCTCGAAAGCATATCAGCTGTATGGCCAGGATCTGATCTATGAGCGCCATCGTCACCGCTATGAGGTCAACAATGAGTACCGCACCGCGCTGACTGCTCACGGCATGAAGCTTTCCGGTCTGTCTCCGGACGGCAGAATTGTCGAGATGATCGAGCTTCCGGAGCATCCGTGGTTCATCGGAACGCAGGGACATCCGGAGTTAAAGTCCCGTCCGAACCGCCCGCATCCGCTGTTCAAGGGATTCATCACGGCGGCGCTTGATTACCGGGATTCTCATAATGGAAACGAACAGTAACTATTATCTGCTGTCTGTGCGCTGAATGGAGTGTCTGGTACAGAATTGCGCTTATAAAAAATGGCATCGAAACTGCAATGATTTCGATGCCATTTTTACATCAAGCAGGGCTGCCGCCTAAATTTTCCGTTTCCATACATATAACTATTCAAAGTCGGGCGCATTCCACGTCCGCTGATTGACAGCTCCATCGCGTCTCTGTCATCATCGGACCAGAATAATCCATACTCCGTCATTCTGAGATCAGATTACCGCATGCTTCGCACTCCCGCAATCCTCAAAACCACTTACAGCCCTGCCTCATATACCGCGCAGGCAACCGCCTTTTTCCAGCCCTGTTTCTTTTCTTCCCGCTCTTCCTCTTTCATCTGCGGCAAAAAGCACCGTTCCTGCTGCCAGTTTTCCTTCAGCTCTTCTTTACTGCTCCAGTAATCCGCCGCAAGACCCGCAAGGTATGCCGCTCCGAGCGCGGTTGTTTCTGTACACTTTGGCCGCTGCACTGCTACGTCCAGAATATCTGACTGGAACTGCAGCAGGAAATTGTTGGCACTTGCGCCGCCGTCCACACGCAGATCTGAAATCCGGATTCCGCAGTCCTGCTCCATCGCGCGGACAACATCATGTACCTGGTACGCCATGGATTCCACTGCTGCCCGGATCAGATGCGCAGATGAAGCGCCTCTGGTCAGACCGGTCATCACGCCTCTTGCTTCCTGGTTCCAATACGGCGCGCCAAGCCCGGTAAACGCCGGAACCAGAAAGACGCCTGCCGTATCCGGCACAGACATGCAAATTTCCTCTGTATCAGAAGCGCGCCGGATCAGTCCAAGCTGATCCCGCAGCCATTGAATTACCGCTCCTGCTACAAATACACTGCCCTCCAACGCGTATCCCGGCTTTCCGGTTCCCGCAGTCAGTGTTGTCACCAGTCCATGCTCAGACTGTACTGCCTGATCGCCGGTATTCATTAATAGGAAGCAGCCGGTTCCGTATGTATTTTTCATCTGTCCGGATTCAAAGCAGCACTGACCAAACAATGCTGCCTGCTGATCGCCGGCCGCCGCGCAGACTGGAATCGGAACGCCAGTCAGTGCCGGATCGGTTTCTCCGTACCGGCAGCTGCTCGGCTTTACCTCAGGCATCATTGAACGCGGAATCCCGAACAGCTTCAACAGCTCTTCATCCCATTCCAGCGTATGAATGTTATAGAGCATGGTCCGTGACGCGTTGGTATAGTCTGTCACATGAACGCGGCCTCCGGTCAGCTTCCAGATCAGCCAGGTATCCACTGTTCCAAACAAAAGCTGTCCGTTTTCCGCCCTTTCTCTGGCGCCATCTACATATTTCAGAATCCATGCTGCCTTGGTCGCAGAAAAATACGCGTCCGGAATCAGCCCCGTTTTTTCACGGAACATTGTTCGGTATCCCTGTTTCATCAAATCGTTGACCATGTCACTGGTTCTGCGGCACTGCCATACAATCGCCGGATATACCGGCTCTCCCGTTTCTTTGTCCCAAATAATCGTTGTCTCTCTCTGGTTTGCGATTCCGATGGAGACGATATCCTTCGCCGTTACCCCGATCTTGGTCATTGCCTCCATCATCACGCTGTACTGGGAGGACCAGATCTCCATCGGATCATGCTCCACCCACCCCGGCTTCGGAAAATACTGTGCAAACTCCTTCTGCGCTACGCTGCAGATGGTTCCGTTCCGGTCAAATAAAATACACCGGGAACTTGTCGTTCCCTGATCCAAAGCCATCACGTATCCTCTGTTTTCGCCTGCTTCTGCCATTCCTTCCATCCTTCCTGACATGCGCGGGATGTGTGCCCCGCAGCACATTGTTTTCCTCTGTATTATAGCAGACTATGAATGGAAGCACAAGCGACCTGCAATGTTACTTTTTCAGCTTTGGCTTTGCCGCAAGCGATGCCAGATATCCGAATACAAGCGCCGCTGTGATCCCGGCAGAACCAGCGGTCAGACCACCCTTGAATAATCCAAGAAGCCCTTCTTCGTCAATGGCCTTTTTTACGCCTTTCCACATCGTATTTCCAAAGCCGAGAAGCGGAATCCCCGCCCCGGATTTTGCCCATTCCTGAAACGGCTCATACACGCCGAGCGCGCCGAGAATGCTTCCGGATACAACAAGCAGAACCATAATCCTTCCAGGCAGCAGTTTTGTTCGGTCCATCAAAAGCTGTACCAACGCACAGATCGCGCCGCCGATCAGAAATGAAATCAGATAATTCACAGTCCGCCCTCCTCTGACTCCAGCAGCACCGCATGCGCAATGCCTGGAATGGTTTTTCCTTCATTGAAGCTGATTTTGGACAGCAGTGCGCCGGTCGGTACAAACAGCACCCGTTTCCATTCGCCGCGCGCCAAAAGCGGCAGAATATACGACGCGAACACCACCGCGCTGCAACCGCAGCCGCTTCCTCCGGCATGTGTGTCCTGCTTCTCTGCCTGATAAATTTCGATTCCGCAGTCGGTGTGGCGGCCTCTCAGATCAAAGCCTCGCTCCATCGCCAGATCAAGCAGAATTTTCTGCCCGACCGTCCCAAGGTCGCCGGTGATGATCTTGTCATATTGCTTCGGCTCCGTGCCGAAATCCTCAAAATGCTGACAGATCGTATCAGCAGCGGCAGGAGCCATTGCCGCCCCCATATTCATCGAATCCTTCACGCCATAGTCCACAATTTTTCCTGTTGTAATCCCGGTAATCCTCACTATTCTATTGCCGGCATTGCCTGTGCCGCCGCTTTCGTCTGCACCGCCGCCATTCTGTACCGTACCGATACGTTCTGTTCCAGAACCATCCTCAGCCCCAAGCACCACTGCGCCGGAACCGGTTACAGTCCAGGTTGCGCTTGCCGGACGCTGGTTCCCGTAGTCGGACGGGAAGCGGAACTGCCGCTCGGCCGATGCGTAATGACTGCTTGTCACACAAAGCACATACTCCGCATACCCGGCTGCAAGCGTCATGGCTGCCAGGGAGAGGGACTCGCCCATCGTCGAGCACGCCCCGTACAGGCCGAACAGCGGAATGGCTGTCTCCTTCAGGCCAAAAGAGGATGCCACGCATTGTCCGAGCAGGTCTCCGGCAAACAGATACCGGATCCGGTTCCGCGGCACCGCAGCCTTTTCCACTGCAAGCTGCAGCGCTTTTTTCTGCAGCTCGCTTTCCGCCTCTTCCCAGCTTTTCTGTTCCATCGTTCCGTCCCGGTCGATAAAATCAAATAAGGGGCCAAGCGGCCCCTCTCCTTCTTTGGGCCCGACAGCTGAAGCTGCCGCAATTACTGACGGCCCGTGTTCAAATTGTATACTTGCACTGCCCAGTCTCACAGTCATACCGCCTTTCCGCGCCAATTTCCGCGCA
Source organism: uncultured bacterium (assembly GCA_905214365.1). Classification (GTDB taxonomy): domain Bacteria; phylum Bacillota; class Clostridia; order Lachnospirales; family Lachnospiraceae; genus Anthropogastromicrobium. Next base: position 7,539 of record CAJMMH010000053.1, on the reverse strand, counting down.
AAGGTAGTATGGCTGATTTGGGGACTTTTTATGCCTGATCAAGAATCTCTTTCAGAATCTCATTGACCATTGCCGGGTTTGCTTTTCCCTTCATTGCTTTCATGGTCTGTCCGACCAGGAATCCGATTGCCTTCTGTTTGCCTGCCTTATAATCGGCAACAGACTGCGGATTTGCCGAAACAACGGTCTCCGCCGCTGTTCTGAGCGCGCCGGAGTCGCTGACCATCGCAAGGCCGTGCTCCTTTACATAGCTTTCCGGATCAATATCATCGGTGAAAATCTGTTCAAAAACTTCCTTTGCTGCCGATCCATTGATGGTCTGCTTCTCTACCAGTTCAATCAGCGCAGCCAGATGATCCGGCGAAAAGCTCAGATCATCCGCCTCCACGCCTTTCTCCTTCATCAGGCGCAGCGTCTCGCCCATCAGCCAGTTGGACACCTTTTTCGGCTGTCCGCAGATTGCGGTGGTCTGCTCAAACAGGTCGGCAAGACGTTTGGAACTGGTCAGGATATCGGCATCATATTCCGGAAGCCCGTATTCCGCCAGATAACGGGTCTTTTTCTCATCTCTGAGCTCCGGCTGTGCCGCCTTTAATTTGGCAATCCACTCATCGCTGATCTGAAGCGGCGGCAGATCCGGTTCCGGGAAATACCGGTAATCCTTCGCGTCTTCCTTGGAACGCATCGGATGGGAATATTCCTTATTGTCATCCCATCGTCTGGTTTCCTGGATGACCGGCTTTCCTTCTTCAATCAGCTCAATCTGGCGCGCGCGCTCCGCTTCAATTGCTCTTGCAATTGCCTTGAAAGAATTCAGGTTTTTGGTCTCGGTTCTGGTTCCGAACGGTTCCCCCGGTCGGTGAACCGACAGGTTGACATCCGCTCTCATCGAGCCCTCCTGCAGCTTGCAATCGGACGCGCCAAGGTACTGGATAATCAGCCGGAGCTTTTCCAGATAGGCAATCACCTCATCCGCGCTTCTCATATCCGGCTCGGAAACAATTTCAATCAGCGGTACGCCGGAACGGTTGTAATCGACAAGTGAGCAGTCCTCCCACTCGTCATGCACCAGTTTTCCGGCATCCTCTTCCATATGGATCTCGTGAATCCGGATGGTCTTTTTCTGGCCGTTTACCTCAATTTCGATTCCTCCGTCATGGCAGATCGGGAGATACAGCTGAGAAATCTGATAGTTCTGCGGATTATCCGGGTAGAAATAGTTTTTCCGGTCAAAGCGGCTGTACTGGTTAATCTGGCAGTTTGCCGCCAAGCCGACCGCCATCGCGTATTCTACTACCTGCTTGTTCAGAACCGGCAGCGATCCCGGCATACCGGTGCAGACCGGGCAGGTATGGCTGTTTGGTCTGCCTCCGAACGCAGTCGAACAGCCGCAGAAAATCTTTGTTTTGGTAGCCAGTTCTACATGAACCTCCAGACCAATGACTGTTTCATAGATTCCTGCCATATCATTTTCCCTCCTTTGCTGCCGCAAGTCTGCGGTTTCTCTCCTGCTCGTAGGCATATCCTGCGCGAAGCAATGTCTTTTCTTTGAAACAGTCTCCGATCAACTGAAGTCCGATCGGCAGGCCGTTTTTATCTTCCCCGCACGGGATACACAGACCGGGCAAGCCGGCAAGGTTGACAGAAATCGTATAAATATCGCCAAGATACATTTTGATCGGATCACTCAGACTCTTTCCAAGCTCCGGAGCCGTTGTCGGGGCAGCCGGGCCAAGAATCAGATCATAGGAAGCAAATGCCTTGTCAAACGCCTGCTTAATCAGTGCTTTGGTACGGAGTGCCTTCAGATAATACGCATCGTAATAACCGGAACTCAGGACAAAGGAACCAAGCATAATCCGGCGCTTTACTTCCGGTCCAAAGCCTTCAGAGCGAGTCTTCTTATACATCGGGTGAAGTCCTTCATAGTCAGTCGCCCGGTATCCATATTTCACGCCGTCAAAGCGTTCCAGATTGGAGCTCGCTTCCGCGGAAGCGATGACATAATAGGCCGGAATCGCATACTCAACCAGACTCAGATCAAACAGCTCTACCGACGCTCCCTTTTTCTCCAGAACCTCTGCCGCATCCAGCACTGCCTGCTTTACTTCCGGATCCAGGCCGTCTCCAAGATAATCTCTCGGAATCCCGATTCGCAGTCCCTTCACGTCCTCCGTCAGCGCCGATGAAAATTCATAGTCATCCCGCTTCATCGAAGTGCTGTCCTTAGGATCATAGGATGCAATCGCGTCGAGTACAGCCGCACAATCCGCAACGTTCTTTGTCAGCGGGCCGATCTGGTCTAAGGAAGAACCATAGGCGATCAGTCCGTACCGGGACACGGTTCCGTAGGTCGGCTTCATGCCGGTCACACCGCAGTAGGACGCCGGCTGGCGGATGGATCCGCCGGTATCAGAACCAAGCGCGAAAAAGCACTCGTCTGCTGCAACTGCCGCCGCGGAGCCGCCGGACGATCCGCCCGGCACATACTTCGGATTACGCGGATTTTTCGTTGGACCGTACCAGGATGTTTCCGTCGTGCTTCCCATCGCAAACTCATCCATATTGGTTTTTCCAAGGATCACCGCTCCCGCCTGCTCCAGGTTTGCAACTGCCTGCGCTGTATAGGTCGGCACATAGTTTGAAAGGATTTTGGAACTGCAGGTTGTTTTTAATCCTTTGGTACACATGTTATCCTTAATTGCCGCGGGAACCCCGGCAAGCGGCCCTGTCAGTTCCTTGGAGTCAATCCGCTTCTGAATGGCTTCCGCCTGCGCTAACGCGCCCTCTCTGTCTACCGTTACAAAACTGTTGTACTCGCTGTCTGCCGCTGCAATCCGGTCCAGCGCCGCAAGCGTCGCTTCTCTCACGCCGATTTCCTTGGCCTTTATCTTTTTTCCAAGCTCAATGGCTGTCAATGCTGTGATTTCCATTGTCCGTTCTCCTTTTACTCAACCGTTTTCGGCACCTTGAATGCATCATCCTTGCGTGCCGGCGCATTGGCTAACGTCAGTTCCCGCTCGTCCCCGTTTGTTACCACGTCCTCACGGAACACATTGGCAATCGGGAAAATATGCGTCATCGGTTCGACGCCGGACGTATCCAACTCGTTGAGCTTGTCGATATAATCAAGCATGCTGCCCATATCCTTCCGGGCTGCTTCCTTTTCTTCCTCTGAAAGTTCCAATTTCGCCAGAATCCCGACATATTCGATCATCTGATCATCAATTTGGTTTGCCATCGCTCTTCCTCCTGATTTTTCCTGTTCACGCTGCACCCGAACAGAAATGAATTTTTCATTCCTGCGCAGACAGGAATGGCTGTTTCCGCTGCCTCGCATCCATTCATTCAGAACCGGTTACGGCTCCAGACGGGACAAATCACGCGGGAACAGGGTCGTTTCTCTGACGTTATCTTCATCAAGCAGGCGCATCGTCAGACGCTCCATGCCGATTCCAAGTCCTCCGTGCGGCGGCATACCATGCTTAAAGATGTCCAGATACGCCTCCATTCCCTCGGTTGTCATCCCTTTTGCCGCAATCTTGTCAAGCAGCATCTGGTAATCGTGGATTCTCTGGCCCCCGGTCGTGATTTCCAGTCCCTTGTACAGCAGGTCAAAGCTCAGTGTAAATTTCTTATCATTCGGATCGTCCATGGCGTAAAACGGGCGTTTTTTCGACGGATAATGGGTTACAAAAACGAAATCGGAACCATATTCCTCCTGGAAGTAACGGCCAATCAGCTGCTCTTCCTCCGGCTCCAGATCATACGGATTGCGGATCGGGCGGCTGTACTTTTCCGATACCAGCTGTTTTGCCACATCAAACCGTACCTGCGGAATCCGCGTCACATCAGGAAGCGTCACGCCAAGCAGCTCCAACTCCTTTGCGTACTCCGTTTTCAGCAGTTCCATCGTGTACTGAAGAAAGCCGGTTTCCATCGCCATGATATCCTCAAAGCTGTCGATAAAGCCCATTTCAAAATCAAGACTTGTATACTCGTTCAGGTGTCTCTTGGTGTTATGCTTCTCCGCGCGGAACACCGGTCCGGTTTCAAAGACCCGGTCAAACACGCCGACCATCATCTGCTTATAAAACTGAGGACTCTGCTGCAGAATTGCCGGGCGGTGGAAATACTCCAGACGAAACAGGTTCGCGCCGCCCTCTGCGCTCTTCGCGCCAAGCTTCGGCGTATGGATTTCGGTAAATCCCTGGCTGTACAGATAATCGCGGAAGCCCCGGACAATTCCTTCCTGAATCCGGAACTTTGCGCGCTCTCTGAGATTTCGCAATGACAGTGCCCGATAGTTCAGCTTCGCCTCCAGCGAAGTTCCCATTTTCCACTTGGCAACCGGAAGCGGCATCGCTGCCGCCGGATGTGACAAAAACGTAATCCCGGTCAGACGAATCTCATAGCCGCCCGGCGCGCGATCCTCTCTGCGGACAACGCCCTGTACCCGGACCGCTGATTCATCCCGAATCTCTGCAAACTCCGGCAGCGCGCCATTCTTTTCATATACGCACTGAATCAGCCCTTCTGCCTTTCTCAGAATTACAAAAGCAACATCCCCCATATCTCGGACGGTATGAACCATACCTTCGGCGGCGACCTCCATTCCTTCCTTTTCGCCGGACGCCAGCTGTCCGACCGTCAGATACTGTGTTTCCTTTGTTCCTGTCACAAATCCCATCTGTTCTGTCATGTTGTATCCTCCAATATCGCGCGGCCGGGCCGGATCTCTTCTCTGGATCCAGTTCTGGTATTTCCGATCAGCGGGACCTGCAGTACTTTATCTATTCACCGCATTACCTTATTAAACGCGCTGGATAATAAAAAACCCCGAAGGCCATATTCCTATGACCTTCGGGGCGAATAGACAATGTATCCGCGGTACCACCCGCTTCCGGTTTCTTCCTCGAAACCGCTCTCTGCCTTAACGCGGCAAACGGATATTCCTACTTTGCATCTGACCAGACCATAACCTGCGGTCTGTGCCGAATCAACGGCATCAGCTGCCCGTTTCAGAATACCTGCTCCGGAGCGTTCCCACACCAGGCTTCCCATGACCGTGCTCTCAGTCGGTGACACCGTCTTCCTGTCAGGCTGCGTTGGATAGAGTCTCCTTCACTGCATTTGGATTGTAAAAAAATATATCACATGCACAAGAATCCGTCAAGCGTTTTTTTCATTTTTTTGTCAAACAGATACAGATATTCGCAATCCGCTTCGCTACCTGCTCATAACTAAATAACTGCTTCGCAGTTTATCAGGAGGGGCTTGTACCCCTCCTGATACAAGCAAGTCCCCACCCACTGCTTATTTCCCTTCGCAATTGAAGCAGAGGACTTCCTTGATTTGTTAAATAATGCCTTCCATCTGATGGATATCAAGCGGAGCGGAAAGAAGTGCTTCAAACTGCTTTCCAGCTTCGACAAAATGCGGCGCTGCCATATGCACCCGGCACGCCTCATCATCTCTCCACAGCTCCATAAAAACAAAGCGATTTTCCATCTCTTTTGCCAGATGATAACTAATATTTCCGGCTTCCGCGCGTGAATAATTAATCAGACGCTCTGCCGCTTTCAGAAACTGCCGCTCACATCCCGGCTTTACCTCCGCTACCGCATAAATACAGATCATGGAACATCTCCTATCTTTCGTATATGCTCCCGAAATCTCTCTTGCGCCTGCATCTCATTCCAAATCCACACAATGAGGTTTCGAAAATACATTAGTCTTTGTCAAAAAATTCCTTCAGGATGCCTTTACGCTTCTTGCTTTCTTTTTCCTTTTCTTTTTCTCCTGACGGCTCATGCGTTCTTCCGTTCATCGCGTCATCAAATGCCTGCAGCGCTTCTCTCTGCTCGCGGTTAAGGCTCGTCGGAACCTGAACAACCAGTGTGACATAATGATCGCCGCGGACATTGCTGTTGCGAAGGCTCGGAATACCCTTGCCGCGCAGACGGACTCTGGTATCAGTCTGGGTTCCTGCCTTTACCTCATACTCAACCTCTCCATCAACCGTCTGGATGCGGATCTTCGCGCCGAGCGCTGCCTGCGCAAAGCTGATCGGAACCGTTGAGAATACATCGTAATCACGGCGCTGGAAAATCGGATGCTGGGAAACGCTGATCTCAACCAGCAGATCGCCCCACTCGCCGCCATTGATGCCCGGCTCGCCCTTTCCGCGGATACGGATGCTCTGTCCGTCATCAATACCGGCCGGAATGGATACCTGGATCTTCTTTTTCTTGGTGATGTAACCGGCTCCGCGGCAGTCCGGACACTTATCGCGGATGATCTTTCCGGTTCCGCGGCAGTCAGGACACGGTTGTACGTTGCGGACCATACCGAACATGGACTGCTGCGTAAAGACAACCTGTCCTTTTCCCTGACACTTCGGGCAGGTAATCGGCTGAGTTCCCGGCTTTGCGCCGGAACCATGACAGGTCGGGCACGGATCCTTCAGATTCAGCTCCATTTCCTTCTCGCAGCCCTTTACCGCCTCATCAAATGTGATGCGCAGGGACGCGCGCAGGTTGGCTCCCTTCATCGGTCCATTGTTCCTCGCGCCGCGGCTGCGGCCGCCTCCGAACAGATCGCCAAAAATATCGCCGAAGATATCACCCATATCCGCGCCGTCAAAGCCGCCGTAGCCGCCTGCTCCGCCATTTTCAAACGCCGCATGGCCAAACTGATCATACTTCTGACGTTTTTCCGCATCGCTCAGAACCTCATATGCCTCAGAAGCCTCCTTGAACCGCTCGGCCGCTTCCGGACTCGGATTAATATCCGGATGGTTTTTCTTGGCAATCTCTCTGTATGCCTTCTTTATGGTCGCCTCATCGGCCGTTTTCGGCACACCGAGGACCTCGTAATAATCTCTTTTCTCTGCCATATCCTAACCCTTCCTGTGACGGCAAAACTCCCGGGGCACCCGCCCCGAGAGTATCGCCATCGGATCAATCACCCGTTTTTTATTGATATTTATTTATACTTCCTTGTAGTCTCCATCAACCACATCATCATCATGCGGAGCGGAAGAAGCGGAACCGTCAGTGTAGGAGCCTGCGCCCTGGCCTGCATTTGCGCCTGCCTGGTTCTGCTCATACATCTTTGCGAACAGCTGCTGAGCACTGTTCATCAGGGTTTCCTTCTTTGCCTTAATTGCTTCGGTCTGATCCGGAGTGATGTTGTTGATATCTGCTGCCGCGATTGCATCCTTCAGAGCCTGCAGATCAGCCTCAACCTGACCCTTCAGGGTCGGATCAAGCTTATCGCCGACTTCCTTCAGCGCATTTTCAGTCTGGAATACCATGCTGTCCGCTTCGTTTCTGGCATCAACGCCTTCCTTGCGGGCCTTATCCTGTGCCTCAAACTCAGCTGCTTCCTTAACTGCCTTGTCGATATCAGCATCAGACATGTTGGAGCCTGCAGTGATAGTGATATGCTGCTCCTTACCAGTACCAAGATCCTTTGCGGATACGTTTACAATACCGTTCGCATCGATATCAAAGGTAACCTCGATCTGCGGAACAC